>CAMLRH010000026.1 GCA_946482375.1 uncultured Caulobacteraceae bacterium
ACTATGCCGATCACGCGCGCGAGGCGGGGATGGAGGTTCCGGCCGAGCCGGTGCTGTTCATGAAGGGCTGCCGGTTGTCAGGTCCGGAAGACCCCATCCTGCTGCCGCCCGGCGCCGAGCAGGTCGACTGGGAGGTGGAGCTCGCCATCATCATCGGCCGCGGGATTCTCGATGCCGGCGAAGAAGAAGCCGCCGGCGCGATCGCCGGCTACGCCACCTTCATCGACGTCTCGGAACGCGCCTGGCAGATGACGCGCGGCGGGCAGTGGGTGAAGGGCAAGAGCTGGGCTTCGTTCGCACCGCTGGGCCCTTGGCTCGTGACGCCGGACGAGATCGCGGACGTGCAGGGCCTGCCGATCTGGCTGAGCGTCAACGGCGAGAAGCTGCAGGACAGCTCCACCGCAGAGATGATCGTCGGCGCGGTCGGCCTCGTCAGCTATGTGAGCCGCTTCATGCCGCTATACCCCGGCGACGTGATCGCCACGGGAACGCCGGCGGGCGTGGGCATGGGCTTTAGCCCGCCGCGCTATCTGAAGGCCGACGACAAGGTCCGCGCCGGCATCGAGGGGCTCGGCGAGCAGCGGCACGCCTGCCGCTAGCGGTCCATCGGATCGCCGATGGACTGGTCCATGTCCCATAGGAGCTTCGCGGCGGCGGCGGCCGACGCAGTGGTTCCGCCGAGCTCACCCACCAGCACGCGCAGGCGGTAGGTCCAGTGGTGCAGCGGATATTCCAGCGTCAGTCCAATAGCCCCGTGGAACTGGTGGCAGTCGTAGATCACCCGTGCGGCGGCTTCCTGCGCATGGGCGGCGGCGAGCGCAGCGGCGGCCGGCGAGCCTGACCACGCGGCTTCCCGCACCAGCAGCCGGGCGGCGCGCACGAAGGTGGCGCATTCCGACAGCCGGTGCTGGATCGCCTGGAACGCGCCCAAGGGCTGACCGAACTGCTTGCGCTCCTTCACATACTGAACGGTTCGGGACACCGCCGCGTCCGCCGCCCCGACGACCTCCGCCGCCAGCCCGAGCCGCCAGTATTGGCGGAACACATCGGGATTGATGCTCGCCGCCCGCGCCTTCGCGAGGTCGACGCCCTTTGGCGTGCCGAACGGGTAGCCGTAGAAGGACGGCGTCGCTTCCGCCTGCGCCGCCTCTACGTCGACGAGGCGAACGTCATCGCCCGTATCGACCAGCAGCGCGCCACCCTCGGCCAGGAAGCGGATCGGGCGGCCAAGCGGCGCGGTCGCCAACGCCAGCGGTCTCGGCAGGTCCGCGCCCACCAGCGGGGCGATCAGCGACGAGGCCATAACCTCCACCGCATAAGGAACCCGCGCCATGGCCTCGATCAGGATGACCGCCTCGACCGGGCCCAGGCTCTCCTGACGGGCGATGTCCATGAAGCCGCCGCCGACGAGGTCACGCTCCAGGCCGGGGTTCGTGTGTACATACTCGGCGCTGCCGACGGGCAGTTCCTGGTACCGCTCGACCAGTTGGTCCAGCGCCGACTCGATGGCGATCTGGTCTTCGGTGAGATCGAAGTTCATCGTTCGCCTCCACGCGGAAGCTGCAGCAGGTTGCGGGAGACGAGGTTCAGCTGGACCTCGGCCGCGCCGGCGCCGATGCCGATCGACATCGCCCGCTTGTAGGCGGCGGTGACCACCGGATCGACTTGGTAGAACAGGATGTCGGAGGCGAATTCGGCCAGGAACTCGACCACCTGCCGGTCGGCCCAGACGGCGGCGTAGCGGGCCACATTCACGCTGACATCCGCCGACTGTTCCTTCACGCGCCGGTCAATGACCTGCAACGCCATCAGCCGCGCGGCCTTCAGCGCCGCCTCGCATCGCGCCGCGCGCGCCTGGACGATCGGACTGCGAAGTTCGCCGTTCTGGCGCAGGTGCTCCAGCGCCCGATTGAACCCACGCCAGGTCAGGGCGTAGCGCGGCACGCCGATGCGCTCGTTGGCGAGGATCTGACCGGCGACGCTCCAGCCGGCGTTCTCAGGTCCGAGCAGCGCCGAGGCCGGAACTTCCGCTTCGTCGAAGAAGACCTCGTGCATGGCCCGCTGGCCCTGCAGGCCGGGAATGCGCCTGACGGTAATGCCCGGCGTATCCATCGGCACGAGGAAGACCGAGATGCCGGAATGGCGGTCGCCGCCAGTGCGCGCCAGCAAGACACAGGAGTCGGCGAAGCTCGCCGCCGAGGTCCAGATCTTCTGGCCGGATATGACGTAGCCGTTGTCGGTCGGGACCGCCCGCGTCCGCAGCCCGGCCAGGTCCGACCCCGCCTCCGGCTCCGAAAATCCCTGGCAGTAGGAAATAGCGCCGCTGCAAATCCGCGGCAGGTGGTAGGCCTGCTGCTCGGGCGAGCCGAACTTGATGATCGCCGGCCCGACCCAGTTGATGCTCATGTACTGGTAGCCGCGCGGCTCGCCGACGCCCCACATCTCCTCGCCGAGAATCCAGTGGTGGAAGGCGTCTAGCCCCTCCCCGCCGTATTCGACCGGCCAGTGGGGGATGAGCAGGCCCTCTTCCGCCAGTATCGGACAGAATTTGCGCGAGAAGGCTACGGTCCCGTCGCTGCCGTTGTCGTAACCTTCGGAGACGACCGGCCAGTCCGGCGGGAGATGGCGGTCGAGCGCATCGCGCAGGCGCGCGCGAAAGCTCCGATGTTGTTCGGTCCAGTGGAAATCCACGAGGCCCTCATCTTGGATCGAGCGGGTTTCGCCTGGAGCTTACAAGGCCGGCCGGGCTTCTGATCCCGCCGCGTCGTCACCTTTGCTTTGAGCCGCCGTCACGGCCGGGCGGCGGGCGCGATGAACAGCGTCTGGTGCGCGCGTCCAAAGCCGCCGCGGCGGTCGCCGAGAATGGTGTTCACCAGCCCGACGCCCTCGCCCTGCATCATCGTTTCCGAGGTCAGCAGGATCCACGGCTCGACCGGATTGCGGACCATATGGATGCAGATGTCGACGTTGGCGTAGGTCCATTCCGAGCGCAGCACGGGGCTGGAAAGCCCATTGCCGAAATCGGCCAGCATCGCCACCTGCACCAGCCCGTCGACGGGAACGCCCGGCACGATGTCGGCCCTGAACCGCGCCCAGATGGCGGCGTTTCCGGTCTCGTCAAAGTCGCCGAAGATGGTCCGCGTCTCGACCATGCCCGAGATCGCCATCTGCGGCTTCACCCACGCCCGCTCGGAAGTTTCCTCCGGGCTCGGGTAGGCCAAAGGCTCAGGGAAATCAGGGCACTCGCTGGTGCGAACGCGCAGCATCCTCGCCCGGCCCGTGACCTCCTCCCCATCGAGCAGGACGGACTCGACAATCTGCATCTTGCGCCCGTCGCGCACCACACGAGCCTCGCCCCTGATCGGCGCGAAGGGCGTCGGCCGCAGGATGTCGATATCCAGCCGCGCGCACAGCATCGGCCCCGGCGCCTCGACCTGATCGGCGAGATACGTCAGCAGTCCGGCGATGGCGACGCCATTCTGGTGTCCGGGATTCCACGGACTGCGCGCCGCCTCGACCGGAACGAAGCTGTCGCCATGGCGGAGGAAGAAGGACGGGGATGGGGCAGCGTCGGCTTCGGCGAAAACCATCATAAATCCGTGCGGTCGTTACCCCCGCACCTTGCCGCCCGGCCCGCCATCCGCAACCGGTGACGCTGGGTTACGGCGTCGTTTTCGCGCAAAGAAAGAGGCGGCGGGGCGTGGGACCCGCCGCCTCAGTCGTTCCGGTTCAGAGGGGACCGAAGCGGAAAGGCATCCGCCGGTCGCCCCCCGCGACCGGCGGACAGAACCGTCAGCCTCCCCCGAAGCCGACGGAGAGACGGAAGTAGGGACCCTGGATGGTGCGATCGACGTCCCTGGCCTCGGCGATGCCGCCGTCGAAGACATCGGAGAACCGCTCCCACGAATAGCCCGCTCCCACCTTGAAGCGGTCGATCTCGTAGGAGAGCCCAAGGCTGGCGCCGAAGAACGGAACCTCGACGTCGCGGGTCGCGGTGCGAGGTTCGAGTTGGGTTTCGTTGACTGTGGTAGGACCGAAGGAGTCGAGAGCCCTGAAGAACTCGCCGACGGCGAAGTAGCGGGCGCGGGTATCGCCCTCCAGGCTCGTTTCCTGCTTTCCGAACAGCATGCCGCCGGTCAGCGACCAGTCGAGGTTGGCGCGGCCGAAATCGCCGATCTGGAACAGTCGCTTGGAGGCTTCCCAGGAGACCATCGGGCCAGTCCCCCTGAACTCGCCCGTTCGGGAGAACCGGGAGTCGTACTCGTTCCAGATAACCGGGCTGAAACTGTCGACATAGCCGGTCGGGAAAACGTACTCCGGAATGCCGACGAGGGATGTCCGGGATGTAGTTTCGAACTGGGCGTATCGCAGGCCCAGACTCACCGTGGAGCGCTCGTCTTCGCCGAACAGCCCGAGCCCCAGGTCACGGCCAACCTGGAAATCGACCAATGTGTGCTTCTCTTGATCGTGGGTTTCGGAAAGGCCTCCGCTGCGGCCGTCATCGAGCCGCAGGCCGGGATTGGTGGCCTGATACTTGTCGTTGTAAGGGCCTTGTGTGAACTCGTAGCGCCACGTCTCCGCGACCCCATTGGTGCGGCCGAAACGGGCGCGCGCGGCGACCTGCCAGGGCCCGGCCTGCGGGCGGAAGGCGATCTTCACTTCGCGCTCGTCGCCCCAATCGAGATCCTCCTCCTGCGTCCCGATGGGGAAGGCCAGGGTCGGCGAGGTGAACTCGTCCACCCACGCCGGGCGGAAGACCTCATTCGGCGCATCGACCTGCGTCGTCATGCCACCAAGCTCGACCGTGAGCGGGTGGCGCCGCCCCACCTGCCCTGGCGTCACGCTCCACCACGGCTCGCCTGTCCAGGCCTTCGTCACCCGAAGACCGTACAGACGCGGCTCGTTGAGGAAGACGTTGGTGGTCAGGCCGGTGTCGTCGGAGTTGAGGAAGGCGCCGGTGATGTTGTCGCTATCGAGGACGTTCTTGACGTAGGCCATGACGTTCCAGCCGGCATCGTCATTGGAGAAGATGGCCGCGAAGTTGACCTGCTCGAACGGCTGCAGCCGGTCGTAGGGATCGGAATTGATGATCCGGGTCCACGCCTCTGACTGGCGGTAAAGGTCCGCATGCAAGGTCATCAGCCAGTCGCTTGGCAGCGGAACCGTATAGTCGACCGTCAGGGTCGCCGTCATGTCCGGAGCGTTGGGCAGCTCGTTGCCGGAGATATCCTTGGCGATGCCAGCGCCCATGTTGGGCACCGTGGACGGATCGAGGCCGTTAATGGTGCCGTCCGGCGCGACCAAATCCGGGAAGTCGCCGTAATAGAGCTGGGTGCAGGTGCTGATGCCGATATACTCGATACTGTTCTGCTGGACGTAGGAGACCGGCACGATGCAGTTCGACGCGATGGTCGGCAGTGGTTTGATCACGAAGTAGTTGGGATCGCCGGCGGTGCGGTCCATAAGGTCGATGACGGCCTGGCCGTCGCCGACGCGGGTCTTCTCGAAGCCCAGCTTGAGGCCGAACTTGAGGTTCTCCAGCGGCCGCCAGTCCGCCTCTAATTCGCCGCCCCACACCTCGGCATCGAAGTTACGGTTCAAGGCCGAGCGATTGACGATCTCTGATATCTGGTAGCCCTGGTAATCATAATAGAAGAGTGACCCGTTGAGCGTCAGCCGCCCGTCCAGCAGCGTGTTCTTCGAACCGAGTTCGTAAGCGTCGATAAACTCCGGCTGGAACATTGGGGGATGCTCAAAGAAGAGCCGCTCCCGCATCAATTCGCCATTGCCCGAGCCATTGTACGTAGCGAACGCGAAGGTCGGCGGGTTCATGCCCCCAGCCTTGTAGCCGTGAGCGTACAATGCATAGAGTAGTGTCTCGTCGGCGAAGGCCAGGTTCGGCTTCCAGTCAAGCGTGATGCGCCCGGTCGGTTCGCGCCACTCCTCCTCGACTACTTCCGCCACGGGATGACCAATTGATTGCCCAGCCAGGAGCCAGCTCGGTATGCGCGGCGCGTGCTTCTTATCGACTGTGTAGCGCAGCCCGGCCGTCAGCTTCAGGTCCGGTGTGATATTGTAATAAGCCTCGCCGAAGATCGCATAGGAGATCAGTCGGTAGGGGTTCTTCGACAGGAAATAGTTGTGACCTCTGTCGTTCAGACTGCCGATCGGGTTAGGGTCTATAGCGATGCATTGGTTTAGATTATACACCCCGAATGGATCACCCGGTAGCAGAGAGTCTAGGCAATCTGTGGCATCGCTCACACCCGGAACGTAATTCTCCGAAGAATGGAGCAAAGCGAACATGGTAAGACTGTTGACGAACACATAGTATTTGTTGACCGTATCATAGCGAACGAAGTTTGTGCCTAGATTGAAATTGAACGGCCCGTCAAAATCGGAGGAAAGGCGGAATTCCTGGCCGAACTGCGTCGCCTCGTGAGTTGAGAGGTCGCCGAGCGTCAGCCGATCAGAACATCCGAGTTGCGGATCGCAGAAGATGCCATCCTCACTGAGAATTCCGCGATTTATGAAAATATCCGCGAAGCCTGCCTCCGTGTTGAAGGCTCCAGGGCGCGTGGTGAAGCGGTTGAAGTCCTGGGTGGAGAACAGCGCGTCAGCCGAGTAGTAGGTCTCTGACGTCAGCGTTAGACTGTCTGCGAGATCGAAGTCGACCGACAAATAAGCGACATCCGCCCTGGCTTTGTAGCTGGGCTCGTAGCTCGACTCGATCACCCGCAGGTCGCGAGATTGTGTAGAGTTAAGATATACGTCAAAGCCCACGTGTGTGGGGAAGCCAATGGTGCCTAAGGGGCCATAGTAGGGCAGCGCATAGCCGTTCGGCGTCTGAAACGACTCCTCCGAATACAGCGACGCCGCCTCGCAGCCCTGTGAAAGGTACGTCAGGACCTGCAGCGCGCCATTGCCTCCCCCGCCGCTCGAAGCGCCGCCTTGGTTCGGCTGGGGCACCGGCACGCCGCCGATGTCGGTGGGGAAGGTGTCCTTCTTGCAGAGCTGCTTGCCCGAGCGCAGGCGATCGTCGTCTTCCTCGAAGTGCTCCCAGATGAAGTTGGCGCGGATGCGCTCGGTCGGGTCGAAGCGCAGAGACAAGCGCGTCGACCAGATGTCGCGGCCGTCAATCTGGTTACCGGTCACTTCGTTGGTGACGTAGCCGTCGCGCTTGGTCCAGGCACCGGCGAGGCGCAGGGCCAGGCGGTCCTCCACCAGCGGCAGGTTGATCATTCCTTCCAGCCGCGTGGAGCCATAGTTGGCGACATCGGCAGAGGCCCGGGCCTCAAAGTCGTAGCGCGGTTTCTGGGTGATCAGGTTGACCACGCCCGCGGTGGCGTTGCGGCCGTACAGCGTGCCCTGAGGACCGCGCAGGACCTCCACGCGCTGCATGTCGTAGAATTCCTGCTCGAAGAAGCGGTTCTGGATCGTCGCGGCATTGTTGAACGCCACGGCCACAGCCGGGTCGGTGGTTGCCGAGATGGCTTGCGTGCCAATGCCGCGGATCTGGATCGAGTAGGAGCTGAAATTCGTCTTGGTGAAGGTGAAGTTCGGGACCTGGGTCATCAGGTCCGGACCGCCGGCGATTTGTTGACGCGTCAGGTCTTCCTGCGTAAACGCCGAAATGGCGATCGGCACGTCCTGGATGTCTTCTTCCCGCTTCTGCGCCGTCACCACCAGCGCTTCGACTGTTCCGTCAGCGCCGTCGTTCGCGCTTCCGGCCTGGGGGCTCTGGGCCAGCATGATGGTGCGACCGTCGTCCGACGCGATCTCCAACCCCGTGCCCGCGATCAGCATCGCCAGCGCCTCGCGGGTGTCGTAGCGCCCCTCGATGGCCGGGGTGCTGACGCCGCGCAGCTTCTCGGCCGGAGCGACGATCTGCAGGCCCGCCTGCCGCGCGAACTCGGGGATCGAGTCGGTGGCGCGGCTGGAAACCAGGTTGAAGGTGCGCTCCTCGGCCTGAGTCGCGGTCGCGGCGGCCAGTACAGCCAGCGCGCAGCCGGCGCCTAAGGCCAGCTTCAACTTCATCGTTCGAACGTCCATGGCTCCCCCCATTGGATGCGCCGCGTTTTGCCGGGCGCTTCGCCTGAGTGGATGCTTGGGGGTCGCCGTTTCCCCCACTCGATGACTTGAAAAAACTTTTCTAGGCCGAAGCAGCGGCCGTCAATCGCACGCCGTCGTCCGTCGCCTGCGCTTCGAGGCCGAAGCTGGTGGCGACGGCGCGGGCGAAACCGGCCGGGTCGTTGGCGACGAACAGGCCGACCACTGTGCGGCGGGCGACTTCCGGATCGTCGATGACGATGCGTTGGCCGGAGTAGCGGGCGAATTCCTGCGCCGCCTCGCCCAGCGTCTCGCCGTGGAAGGCGATCATCCCCTCGCGCCAGGCCAGTTTGCGCGAGACGTCATCGCCGTCGACCGCTCGCACCGAGGCCGGCGCCGAGGGCCGCGCGAAGGCCAACGTCGCGGTCGGCAGCCGCGCGACGCGGCCGTTGTCGTCCAGTTCGATCGCGCCCTTACAGACCAGCACCTCGACCTGTCGGCCGTCGCGCTGGCGGACGTTGAAGCTGGCCTTGGCCGCCTTCAGGCGCAGCCCGCCGGCCTCGACGACGAACGGCGCCCCCTGCCCCGCCACGTCGAACAGCGCCTCGCCCTTGACCAGGCGAACGTTGCGGCGATCGCCGGTGAAGTCGACGACCACCTCGCTGGCCGTATTCAGCGTCACGGTCGAGCCGTCCGGCAGGGCGACGCGACGCATTTCCCCGCGCTTGGTCGAATAGCGGCGGAAGATCAGGCCGTAGGTGATGACGCCGAGCCCCGCCGCGGCCGCCAGCCCCGCGGCCATGGCCGGCAGTGCGGCGCGACGGCTGAAGCGCGGCGGCGCCTCGGCCGCCTCCGTCGGGAAGTCCGGCCCCAGCGCCCGGGCCTTGTCGAAGTGGCTGAGCACCGCGCTGGCGCGAGCGAACGCCCCCAGATGGCGGGGGTCGGCCGCCAGCCAGTCGTCCAGCGCCTTCGCGTCGTGGGGAGCGAGCGCGCCACGGTCGGCGCGCGCGGCCCACTCAGCGGCCGCGTCGTCGATCCGTGCGCTCTCTGCGCTCATGCGAACGGTTGCTCCAACGGGTTACGGGTGACGCATCCGCCATGGCGTCCATCAGCAGGCGGACGCCCTTGGCGATGTGTTTTTCGACGGTGCCTTCCGAGACGCCCATCCGCCGCGCGATCTCGCGCTGGGACAGGCCGTCGACCTTGCGCAGGACGAAGGCCTCTCGGCATTTGGGCGGCAGGGCGGCGATCAGCATGGCGACCTGACGAAGCTCCTGGCGATCGGACACGAGCTGCTCGGGAGAGGGCTCGTCGTTAGAGATGCGTAAGGCTTCGATTTCCTCCACTGCGTCGATGCGGACAATGGCGGCGCGGCGCAGTCGCTGCAGCACGACGGTCTGGGCGACCTGAAACATGTAGGCGCGGACGTTGTGGATCTGGTCGACGGTGGGGAGGCCGGCCAGGATGGCGTAGGTCTCCTGCACGATGTCGTCGACCTCGCCGCCGGCCGCGCGAGGGCCGAGCCAGGCGCGCAGGGCCCGCTCGTGCGGCAGCACGTTCGCCGCCAGCCATTGCGCGCGCCCCTCCGGCAACATCGATGCGGGCCTCCCACGTATACGTGCGTACGCGTTTAGGCTCGCGCCGCGGAGGGTGGTGTCAAGCCGGTCAGGGTCGAGAGTCTCGCATGCCTCCGTTGTTGCGGACGTGGTCCGGCGGGTGGGGCGGATAACTTCGGGGCGGTTTGGCCGTCGCGGGCGCGTTCGGGGTCCGCGCGAGCGGTTCAGAACGTGCAGCCACGAGAGGTCAAAACCGTCCGAAATCGTCCGGAACGTCCAATGATAGCGCCGGGAGGGCGGGGGCGGACGGCTCGGGGACGACGCGGCGCCATTCCCCGGAAAAGAGGGGGCGAGAGTCCCGCTTTCGGGGCCTTATGTCTCGCAAGTATCTGTCTCGCATTTCCCTCCCCTTCATGGGGAGGGAGGCCCGAAGGGCCGGGTGGGGTAGTGTCATAACTCCCCCACCCTGGCCGCGTCGCGGCCCGTCCCTCCCCATGAAGGGGAGGGAGAACGAAAAAGAGGCGGCGGGGTGAGCCGCCGCCTCAGTGATTTCCGGTTCAGAGGGGACCGAAGCCGGAGGTCTTACCCGCCGAAGCCGACGGAGAGCTTGAAGTAGGGACCGTCCATGGTGCGGTCGGCGTCTTCATGCTCGGTGAACCCGCCGTCCATGGCGTCGAAGTAACGCTCCCAGCGATAGCCGGCGCCGGCCTTGAAACCCCCGACCTGGTAAGACAGCCCCAGGCTGGCGCCCGCCGTGGGCACGGTCACGTCCTTCGCGCGGCTGACGGGGGTGAAGGCGGGCAAGACAACCTCCGTGGGCGTAGGCACGAAATCGAGCAGAACGATCTCAAGGGCGCCGTATTCGGAATACCGGCCGCGTTCCTGCCCCTCAATCCGCGCCTCCTGTTGGCCGAACAGAACCCCGGCGCTTGCCGACCAGTCGAGGTTCACAACGCCGCCATCGAACCTGAGAAGCGGAAGCGAAGCCTCCCACTCGACAGTCGGGCCGACCCCCTCGAATTCCCGGTCAGCCTTGTAGAGGCTGTCATAGAGCGTGCGGGATCCGGCCACCGGCTTGAACAGGAACTCCGGCTCTACGGTCCAATCAGGAACGCCCTTCAATTCGGCATCGGTTTGCGATTCCAGCCGGGCGTGGCGAAGGCCGACCGAGACCGTGGACTGGCTCAACCCGCCAAATGCGAGGTCGCGACCGATACTGACCTCGACGACGGTGTCGTCTTCCCGGTCAAAGACCCTGGTATCGGCCCGGTTGTCTTTGATGAAGCGCACATAGCCGGCCAGGATCGGATGCGGATCGACCGGATTGCATTGCGGCGCGTCGATGGGCCCGATGTAGCAGACCGGCTCGGTGGGCAGCACGCCGACCGGGGCGGACAGCCCGTTGGTCTTGCCCCGCCACACCGAAGCGCTGAGCATCCAGGCTCCAGCGCTCGGCTGCCAGGTCAGCTTGACGCTGCGCCCGTCGCCCCAGTCGAGGTCGTCGTTCTGGGCGTCGTCGAACACCGCCAGCGGACCGCCGAATTCATCGCCGAAGCTGGGCTGGATAATGGCGTTGGGCGCATCGTGGCGCTGGATCTGACCGCTCAGTTCGACGGTG
The DNA here is from genome assembly GCA_946482375.1 of uncultured Caulobacteraceae bacterium. The sequence goes on from CAMLRH010000026.1 coordinate 11,224, forward strand.
AAGGGATATGGCCCTTCACGCCGTGCGCCGAAGCTGCCCAGCAGCGGGCCGCCGTCCCAGGTCTTTGTGACCCGCAGGCCATAGAGTCTGGGCTCGGTCAGGAAGACGTTGGTGGTCAGGCCGGTGTCGTCACTATTCAGGAAGGCGCCGGTGATGGCCGTCTCGTCGGTGACGTTCTTCACATAGGCCATGACGTTCCAGCCGTGTTCTTCGTTGGTGAAGATGGCGGCGATATTGGCCGTGAAGTAGTCGTCCAGCCGGCTGAACTCGTGGTCGTTGAATACGCGCCACCAGCTCTCCGACTGCCAGTGCAGGTCGGTGTGCAAGGTCGCCAACCACTCGTTGGGCAGCGGGATCGTGTAGTCGATGGTTCCCGTCAGGGTCCAGTTCGGCGCGTTAGGCAGTTCGTTGCCGCCCAGCGGCTTGGCGATGCCTTCGCCGCCATTCGGGGCCGTCTCCGGGTTGAAGCCCAGATAGGGGTCGCTGACGGAAAAGCCCTGGTTGGTGATGTTGGTGCTGGAATCGTAAGGCTGCTCCGTCACCGGGTCGAGGTTCATGCTGTAGGCCAGCTCGCAACCCGTCGGACCGCCGCCCCCCAGGTTGCCGACCGTATAGACCTGACCATCGACGGTGCTGGCGCGGGCGAACATCTGGGTCGGCAGGATGCAGCTCGACGCATAGGTCGGGAACGGCCTTAGGATGTGCCAGTCGGGATCGCCCGCCGTGCGGTCCATAAGGTCGATGGCCTCCTCGCCATCGGCGATGCGAGTCTTCTGATAGCCGGCCTTGAAGCCGAAACGCAGGTTCTCAAGCGGGCGCCAATCGGCCTCCAACTCCACGCCCCAGACGGTGGCGTCGAAGTTGCGGTTGAAGGCCGAACGGTCGACGATCTCGGAGATCTGGTAGTCCTTGTAGTCGTAGTAGAAAGCCGCCAGGTTCAGGGTCACGCGGCCATCAGCCAGCGTGTTCTTGGTTCCCACTTCGAAAGCATCGACGAACTCTGGATCGAAAGTCTTCGGTCTGGTCGCGGATGCTTCGGAAGCCGAGGTCGCCACGAGCGAGTCGACGTAAAATACCCGCACGAAGCCCGGCGGATTGGCGCCGCCAGCCTTGTAGCCATGGGCGTACGAGCCGTAAATCATCGTCTCGTCGGTGAAGGAAAGGTCCGGCTTCCAATCGACCGTCAAGCGGCCGGTCGGCTCGCGCCATTCCTGCTCGATGACTTCAGCCACCGGGTAGCCGACCGTCTGATTCGCCAGAACCCAGGTCGGGATGCGTGGCGCCTCCTTCTTGTCCACCGTCCAGCGCAGGCCGCCGGTGAGCTTTAGATTATCGGTGATCTGGTAGTAGGCTTCGCCAAAAACGGCGTAGGATATCAACTTGTAGGGATTACGGCTCAGGAAATAGTTGTGTCCCTGGTCATTGACGCTTTCGATTGGATTGGGGTCCATATAGGCGCAGCCGACCACGGCATACACGCTGTTGGGATTCCCCGGGGCATAACCGTTAATCAAGCAGTCGGTATTGTCGGTCACGCCTTGGACATAGGGCGTCGTCGTGTCGAAAAAGCCCTCAGCTCCCCCGTTTATAGCTGCGATGAGGCTCAAAGAGTTGATGAAGACGTAGTATTTATCTTCGCTGTCGGCGCGAAGGAAATTCGCGCCCAGGCTAAAGTTGAATTTTCCATCGAAATCTGAGGAAAGACGCAGCTCCTGACTGAATTGGGTCGCCTCGGCAGTCGATATATCGACGGCAATTAGGCGATCCGAGCATCCTAGCTGAGGGTCGCAGAATGTCGGATAATCCCCCATGTCCGTTCTCAGGACGCCACGAGCGATCGCGTTTGCAAAGTTCGACCAAGCCCCGGGCGCCGTGTTGAAGCGGTTGAAATCCTGAAGCGAATAGACCGTATCAGCGGCATATGCCGTCTCGGACGCCAACGTCAGGCTGTCTGTAATGTCGACACTGACCTGCAGCTCGCCGATGTCGGACTCGGCCCAGTATTTGGGATTGATCGCAGATTCAATGACCCGCAGGTCGTGTGACTGCACGTTCTGGTAATATGGATCGTTGAGAGCGGCGGGGAGGCCGACGGCGTCAAGGGGAAGATAGTATGGCAGCATCGAGCCGTTCGGCGTCTGGAAGACGTCGGGCGAGTATAGGGACTCGCGCGCGCAGCCCTGGCTGAGCTGGGCCTGCACGCCCGAGCGCTGGCCGTTGTTGCCCGTGTTCATCCAGAGCGTGTCGTGCTCCACCGCGATGCCACCGACATCGGTCACCTCGTCGCTCTTGCAAAGCTGTTTGCCGGACCGCAGGCGATCGTCGTTTTCCTCGAAGTGTTCCCAGATCAGATTGGCGTCGATCCGGTCGCTGGGCGTCACGCGCAGCGACACCCGCGTGGACCATAGGTCGCGCCCGTCGATGGGGTTGCCGGTCAGTTCGTTTGTCGCGTAGCCGTCGCGCTTGGTCCAGGCGCCGGCGAGGCGAAGGGCGACCATGTCCTCGACGAGCGGGATGTTGACCATCCCTTCGATGCGGCTGGAGTTGAAGTTCGACACGTCGGCGGACGCCCTGGCCTCGAAATTGAACTTCGGCTTGGCGCTGATGATGTTGACGACGCCCGCCGTCGCGTTGCGACCGTACAGCGTACCCTGCGGGCCGCGCAGCACTTCCACGCGTTGCAGGTCGTAGAATTCCTGCTCGAAGAAGCGGTTACGGATAAAAGGGGTGTTGTTGAACGCCACTGCCACGGCCGGGTCCGTGGTGGCCGAAATCGCCTGCGTTCCGATCCCGCGCAGCTGCACCGAATACGAACTGAAGTTCGTCTTGGTGAAGGTCATGTTGGGGACCTGGGTGATCAGGTCTGGGCCGCCGGCGATCTGTTGGCGGGTCAAGTCCTCCTGCGTGAACGCCGAAATGGCGATCGGCACATCCTGGATGTCTTCCTCGCGCTTCTGCGCCGTCACAACGAGCGTGTCGACGGTCCCGTCAGCGCCGTCCCCCGCGGCGCTTCCGGACTGGGGGTCGGCGTCGGCCCTTACGACGAGGAAGGTGCCCCCCTGGCGGCGCCAGGATAGGCCCGTGCCGGCGAGGATGCTGCTCAGCGCGTCGGCGACCTCCACCTGGCCGGAGACGCCTTGCGAATTCTTCGACTGGGCGAGATCCGTGGTGAACAGCACCGACTGGCGGCTTTGCACGCTGAATTCGTTCAGCGCCGAGGCCAGGGGTTGCGGCGCGATGTTGAATTCCGTGTCCTGCGCCGCCGCGGCGTTCGCGTGCATCATGGCCACGGCGGCCGCGCCGCCCAGCAGCCACGCCTGATAATTCCTGCCCCTGTAAGTCATCGTCTCCCCCTTCTGGTCGGAAGACTTGTCGCCTTCCCTACCCCGCTAGAGGGGGGTCTTGCGTGAAAACCCCAGATGCTCGGCCACTGAAATATTCGGTCACGGCGCGGCCAGTTCTATGCGGTCTCTCGTCTCATGCTCGACGCGCGCGAGGCCGTAGCCTTCGACGGCGCGAACGAAGCCTTCGACATCGCCGGCGTCGAAGCTGCCGCTGATGACGGCGCGTCCGACGGACGGGTCCTGGATGATCACCTTCTTTTCAGAGCGGCGGTTCAGTTCCTCGGCTACCTGGGCCAGCGACTTGCCGGCGAAGACGAGCTGGCCGGCGGCCCAGCTGACCTCTTGGCTGGCGTCGACCTTGGCCACGCGCCAGGAGCCGTTGTCCGGCGCCACCAGCTGCGAGCCGGGCGTCATTTCCGTGGATTGCGATCCGCGGCCGGCCAGCGGCGCGGCGGCAACGGGCGCGTCGACCTTTACCTTGCCTTCGAGCAAGGTGACCTGGACCCCGCCCCGCTCCAGGCTGACGTCGAAGGCGGTGCCGATGGCCGTGACCGTCTTGTCGCGCGCGGACACGACAAAGGGTCGTCCAGGGTCCTTCGCCACGCGGAAGAAGGCGCGGCCCCTGACCAGCTCGAGACTGCGCCGGTCGGCGGTCTCGCGGGCGCGCAGCACCGTGTCGGCGTCGAGCGTCACCTTGGAGCCGTCCGGCAGGCGGATGGTCGAGGTCTGACCGGGGCTGGTCGAGAAGGTGCGGGGCCCGAGCGCCAGCATGTCCGGCCGTCCCGTCACGAAGGCGGTCATCACCACCAGCGCGGCCACCGTGGCGGCGATCGCGCCGCCCGCCGCCACCAGCCGCCGGCGCGGCCGCTCGACCTTCAGCGCTTCCTCGCGGATGGCCAGCACCGCAGGGTCGCTGCGGATGGCGTCGGACGCCGCCCACATCAATTCGACGGAATCGAGCGCGGCGTGGTGCGCCGGGTCCTCGGCCAGCCACGCCTCCAGCGCCCGCGCCTCGGCCACGGTCATCTGGCCGGACCGCTTGCGGGCGAACCAGTCGGAGGCTGTGCGCCGCACGTCGTCGGGTTGAGGGGGCTGCGTCATGCCCGCTCCTCCATCGCCGCCGTCAGCCGCTCGGACGCGCGGGAAATCAGCTGCTCTATGGCGCTGACCGAAACGCCCATGCGCACGGCGATGGCGGCGTAGGTCATCTCCTCGAACCGGTGCAGGGTGAAGGCCTGGCGGGCGCGGGGCGGCAGGCCTTGCAGCGCGACGACCAGCCGGTCCAGCGCCTCGCGCCCCAGCAGCCGCCGCTCGGGCGACAGCTCGTCGGCCAGCGAGAAGCTCTCGGGAATGGGTTCGCCGGCCGCCCGCGCCGGACGCTTGCTGAGCACCCCCGCGGCGACCCGGAACAGATAGCCCTGCACATTGCCGATCGGGCTCTGGTCGACCCGCCGGTGCATGGCCAGGAAGACCTCCTGCACCAGGTCGTCGGCCTCGGCGGCGTCGGCGCGGCGCTGGAAATAGCGGCGCAGGC
>CAMLRH010000027.1 GCA_946482375.1 uncultured Caulobacteraceae bacterium
ACGGTCGGCCGCAGGGCGATCCGGGGGACCCAAGCGGCGGTGCAAGGCTTGCTACGCGGCTTGGGTCACCCGGACTTCGCCGGGTGATGACGCCCTTTGTGGGCCCTAGTAGCGGTAATGCTCTGGCTTGAAGGGGCCGTTAACGGGCACGCCGATGTAGTCGGCCTGATCGTCGCGCAGCTTTGTCAGTTTCACGCCCAGCTTGGCCAGGTGCAGCATGGCCACCTTCTCGTCGAGGTGCTTGGGCAGGGTGTAGACCTTGTTCTCGTAGGAGGCCCGGTTGGTCCACAGCTCGATCTGGGCCAGCGTCTGGTTGGTGAAGCTCGCCGACATGACGAAGCTAGGGTGACCCGTGGCGTTGCCGAGATTCACGAGGCGGCCTTCCGACAGCACGATCAGCTTCTTGCCGTCCGGGAATTCGACGTGGTGGACCTGCGGCTTGATCTCGTCCCACTTGTAGTTGCGCAGGGAGGCGATCTGAATCTCGCTGTCGAAGTGGCCGATGTTCGCAACGATGGCGTTGTTCTTCATCTTCCGCATGTGGTCGATGGTGATGACGTCCTTGTTGCCCGTCGCGGTAACGAAGATGTCGGCGTCGGCCGCCACGTCGTCGAGCGTCTGGACCTCATAGCCTTCCATCGCCGCCTGCAGGGCGCAGATCGGGTCGATCTCGGTGACGATCACCCGCGCGCCGCCGTTGCGCAGCGAGGCGGCCGAGCCCTTGCCGACGTCGCCGTAGCCGCAGACCACCGCCACCTTGCCGGCCAGCATCACGTCGGTGCCGCGGCGGATGGCGTCGACCAGGCTCTCGCGGCAGCCGTAGAGGTTGTCGAATTTCGACTTGGTGACGCTGTCGTTGACGTTGATGGCCGGGAACGGCAGCTCGCCCTTGGCCGCCATCTGGTAGAGGCGGTGGACGCCGGTGGTCGTCTCTTCCGAGACGCCCGTGCAGGCCTTGCGGATCGCCGAGTAGAAGCCCGGCTTGTCGCGCAGGTAGGTCTTCATGACCGCGAAGAGGGCTTCCTCCTCCTCGTTCTGCGGCTTGGAGATGACCGAGGGGTCCTGTTCGGCCTTCGGGCCCAGCACGCACAGCAGCGTGGCGTCGCCGCCGTCGTCGAGGATCAGGTTGGCGTGGCCGCCATCATGCCACTCGAAGATCTTGTGAGCGTATTCCCAGTACTCGTAGAGGCTCTCACCCTTCACGGCGAACACCGGCGTCCCCTTCACCGCCACGGCGGCGGCGGCGTGGTCCTGGGTGGAGAAGATGTTGCAGGAGGCCCAGCGGACTTCCGCCCCAAGCGCCTGAAGCGTCTCGATCAGCACCGCCGTCTGGATGGTCATGTGCAGGGAGCCGGCGATCCGGGCGCCCTTCAGCGGCTTGGCCTTGGCGAACTCCTCGCGCACCGACATCAGGCCGGGCATCTCGGTCTCGGCGATCTCGATCTCCTTGCGCCCCCAATCGGCGAGCGAGGTGTCCTTGACGATGTAGTCGGTCACGTGGGGGGCTCCCTGAAAGTCAGGCGCGCTCTATAGACCGCCACCCGCCCAGCGGCAATAAGGACATAAGGATATCCTTATATGAACCTCACGCTCGCGATCTAAGCCTTACGATGCTAATCGGCGCACGCCGAGTAACGGAGACCCGCATGAACGCGCCTGTCCGCATCGCCGACCCCGCCCAGCCGCGCCACGACTGGACGCTGGAGGAGGTGGAGGCCCTGTTCGAGCTGCCCTTCGCCGAGCTGGTCTTCCGCGCGGCCGAGATTCATCGCCGCTGGTTCGACCCGGCCGAGGTGCAGCTCTCGCAACTCCTGTCGGTGAAGACGGGCGGATGCGCCGAGAACTGCGGCTACTGCAGCCAGTCCTCGCATTTCGACACGGGCTTAAAGGCCTCCAAGCTGATGGACACCGACGCCGTCGTGGCCGAGGCCGCCCGCGCCAAGGCCGGCGGCGCGCAGCGCTTCTGCATGGGCGCGGCCTGGCGCGACCTGAAGGACCGTGACGTCCTCAAGGTCGCCGAGATGATCGCGGGCGTGAAGGCGCTCGGGCTCGAGACCTGCGCCACGCTCGGCATGCTGACCGCCGACCAGGCGCGGGCGCTGCGCGACGCCGGGCTCGACTACTACAACCACAACCTCGACACCTCGCCGGACTACTACGACAAGGTCGTCACCACCCGCACCTATCAGGATCGGCTCGCGACGCTGGAGCATGTCCGCAACGCCGGGATCTCGACCTGCTGCGGCGGCATCGTCGGCATGGGCGAGACGCGCCGCGACCGCGCCGGCCTGCTACACGCGCTGGCGACCCTGCCGGCGCACCCCGACAGCCTGCCGATCAACGACCTCATGCCGGTGACCGGCACGCCGCTCGGCAATTCCACACCGGTCGATGGCCTCGAGTTCGTCCGCACCATCGCCGTCGCCCGCATCGTCTGCCCGAAGTCGATGGTCCGCCTGTCCGCCGGCCGCGAACACATGAGCCGCGAGCAGCAGGCCCTCTGCTTCCTCGCCGGCGCCAACTCGATCTTCATCGGCGCGAAGCTGCTGACGACGGCCAATCCGGGCGAAGATGAGGACACGGCGCTACTGGCCGACCTCGGCATGCGGCCGATGGCGATGAGCGCAAGCGCTCTCTAATCCCGCTCATCCCCGCGAAAGCGGGGACCCAGGTTTGTTATCGTCGAGCGCGAGGGCTTCAGAAAAAGCCTGGGTCCCCGCTTTCGCGGGGATGAGCGGGTGTAAATTACCGCTCTTCGTCGAACCGGCAGCTGACGAGGTCTTCCAGCGCCTTGGCCGCCGCCTCTGCATCCGGCCCCTGGGCCACGATCTCGATCTCCGCGCCGGGACCGGCGGCCAGCATCATCAGGCCCATGATCGAGCGGGCGTCGACGGTGTGGCCGTCCTTCGAGACAGTGACCTCGGCGTCGAAGCCGGCGGCGGTCTTGACGAACTTGGCCGAGGCGCGCGCGTGCAGCCCCCGCTCGTTGCAGATTTCGACCTTCCGACTCGCCTTCATTTATCCCCCGCGAGCACGTAGCTCGCCACGGATATGTACTTGCGTCCAGCCTCCTGGGCGTGGTGGACGCAGGCGTCTAGCGGCTCGCGGGTGCGCAACGACGCGAGCTTGATCAGCATCGGCAGGTTCAGGCCCGCGATCACCTCGGCCCGGGTCTGCTCCATCACCGAGATGGCGAGGTTCGACGGCGTGCCGCCGAACATGTCGGTGAGCAGGATGACGCCCTGGCCCGTATCGACATCGGCGCATGCGCGCAGGATGTCCTTGCGCCGCTTTTCCATGTCGTCCTCGGGGCCAATGCAGATCGCGCGGACCTGCTTTTGCGGCCCGACCACATGCTCCATGGCGAAGATGAACTCTTCGGCGAGGCGACCGTGCGTGACGATCACGAGCCCGATCATGGGATAAGCCTCAAGGCCGAAATCCATCCTTTTCGCGGCTGCGAGCGCCGCGCGGGCCGTCTAGATACGCTCGTTAGGCGCCGGCTCCAAGATGCTCCAGCGCGCGACGCAGTTTCGCAGGCCCCGCCGCCTCGAAAGGCCACAGCTCAATGCGGGGAATAGCCACACCGAGGATGTCCTCGGGCTTGCTTTTCGGCATCCGCTCGACCTCTTCCGGCGCCTTGCGGCACACGACCAGCAGGTTGATCTCGCAGAACTCCAGGGGCGCGGCGGGGATGATCCCGACACCCCTGGCTTCCAGCAGGCCGGTCAGCGGCTCGGGCGCCTTGCCGAACAGCCGGCCGCCGGAGCTCCAGGTCACCACCCGGTCGTCGGCCACCAGCCTAAAGCCGGACACCATCATCCGCACGGCAAGGTCGCTCTTGCCCGTTCCCGAGGCCCCCTCGATCAGGGCGCCGCGCCAGCGGCCTTTCATCCGGGTGGCGACAAGGCTTGCGTGTCGGATCATGCTTTCCTCTCCGGCAAAGTGACTATGAAGCGGGCGCCCCCCTCGTCGCGGTTCTCGGCGTGCACGTGCCCACCATGCGCCTCGACGATCTGACGGGCGATAGAGAGACCCAGCCCCGAGTTGCCGCCGAACGCCGCGCCCTTCGGCCGGGCCGTGTAGAAGCGTTCGAACACCGTCTCCAGGTTCTCCGGCGGGATGCCGGGTCCGTCGTCGTCGACGGTGACCACCGCCTCGGTCTTGGTGTGGTGCAGCGCCACACGCACCTCGCCGTCCCTGGCGCTGAACGAGCGGGCGTTGTCGATCAGGTTGCGGAACACCTGCCCCAGCGGCCCCTCGCGCCCCGACACGGTCACCGGTTCGAGCAGGTCGGGGTCCTGGTAGCGGACGTGTGGCTCGCCCTTCTTGGCCGAGGCCTCGTAGAGGGCGCAGATCTCAAGCAACAGATGGCCGAGGTCGACGTCGCGCGGGTCCTCCCGCGACAGCTCGGCGTCCAGCCTGGACGCGTTCGAGATGTCGGTGACCAGCCGGTCGAGCCGCTGTACGTCCTGCTTGAGAATCCCCATCAGCCGCGCGCGCGGCTTGTCGTCCTTGACCAGGTCCAGCGTCTCCACCGCCGAGCGGATCGAGGTCAGCGGGTTCCTGATCTCGTGCGCCACGTCGGCGGCGAAGGCTTCGATGGCGTCCATCCGCTGCGACAGCGTCGCCGTCATCTCCTCTAGCGAGCGCGACAGGTCGCCGATCTCGTCGCGGCGGCTGGAAAGGTCGGGCAGCGAGATGGCGCGAGCCCGCGACAGCGTCACGTGGTCGGCGGCGCTGGCCAGTGCGCGCACCGGCCGCGCGATCAGCCGGTTCAGGAGCAGCGACGACACCAGCATCACCCCGATGGCGATGAGGATAAAGGGCGCCAGCGCCCGCCGCTCGGCGGCGATGATCTCGTCGACGTCGCTGGCCTCCAGCACCAGGACGCCGAGCACCGCCTTGACGTGCTGGATGGGCACCGAGACCGAGACCACCTGCTCGCCGTTCTCGGCGATGCGCATGCCCTTCACGGACTGGCCGCGCATGGCCTGGTTGACCTCGGTGGCGAGCGCCAGCCGCGCCTCCTCCACCTTCTCCGGGTCGGCGTCGACGTCGGAGCGCTGCAGGTTGAAGTCGGGCTCGCCGGCCTTGCGGGCGGGCGGCAGCACCTTCCATTCAACGCGGTCGGAAACCACGAAGCTGTCGGCCAGCAACCGCCCGTCGGCGTCGAACAGCCGGGCGCGCTGCGAGCGCGGCACGAAGAGCAGCTGCAGGATTTCGGCGGCGCGGTCGGCCTCCAGCATCGGCTCGGGCTCGCCGATGGTGGCGGCGCGGTCGATGACGTTGGCGATCAGCTCGCCCTGGGTCGTCAGGCTGTCGATGCGCGCGTTGACCAGGCCCCGGCGCAGCTCGTTCAGCACCAGCGCGCCAACGATGAGGATCGTCAGCCCCAACAGGTTGAGGGCGATAATCAGCCGCCCCAGCCGCGAGCCGAACAGCCCCCCGCCAAAGCGCTCCCGCTGGGCGGGCTCAGGTTTCGCGGTAGCGGTAGCCGACGCCATAAAGGGTTTCGATCGCGTCGAAGGTGTTGTCCACCTGCCGGAACTTCTTGCGCATGCGCTTGATGTGGCTGTCGATGGTGCGGTCGTCGACGTAGACCTGATCGTCGTAGGCCGCGTCCATCAGGTTGTCTCGGCTCTTCACGAAGCCGGGCCGCTGGGCGAGCGATTGCAGGAGCAGGAACTCCGTCACCGTCAGGCGCACCGGCTTGCCGTCCCACAGGCAGTCGTGGCGGGCCGGGTCGAGGGTCAGCTTGCCGCGCTTCAGCGCCTTCGATTGCGCGGCCGCGTCGCCGGCCGGGGGCTCCTCGCCCTCCACGCCAGCGCGGCGCAGCACCGCCTTGACCCGCTCCAGCAGCAGGCGCTGGCTGAACGGCTTGTGTATGTAGTCGTCGGCGCCGAGGTTGAACCCGAGGATTTCGTCGATCTCCTCGTCCTTCGACGTCAGGATGATGACCGGTACTTCCGAGGTCTGGCGCAGGCGGCGCAACACCTCCATGCCGTCCATGCGCGGCATCTTCACGTCGAGGATGGCCATGTCCGGCGGTTCGCTCTCCAGCGCCGCCAGACCAGCCGCGCCGTCGTAGTAGGCCTTGACCGTATGGCCGAGGCTCTCGAGCGCCAGGGACACCGAGGCGACGATGTTCTCGTCGTCGTCCACAAGGGTGATGTTCGCCATCTCGATCCTTCGCGTCTCACCGCGGGGCCTTGATACCTAGCGCCGTCAGCGCCCGGAACAAGCTTTACCGCGGGCGCGGCCTAATTGCGGCGCCCGGATCAATAACGTCCTGCCTGTGGCTAAGCTCCGCCTGGGGATCACATCACCCCCCACCGTCTCCCCGGCGAAGGCCGGGGCCCAGATACAGCCGCCGAGTGGCGAGTTGACCCGAGACGCATCGCCCTCGGATCTGGACCCCGGCCTTCGCCGGGGCGACCGGGAGAATTCGGACGAAGGGTCCCGCTCACATCGCCGAGATGCCGCCGTCGAGCTTCAGCTCGGCGCCGGTCATGAAGCGGCTCTCGTCGGAGGCGAGGTAGAGGCAGGCGTTGGCGATGTCGTCGGGCGAGCCGATGCGGCCGAGCGGCACCTGGCGGCCGAGCTTGGCCTCGGCTTCCTCCTTGCCGAACATCTGCCGGATCGGATCGAGGATCGGCGTGTCGATGAAGGTCGGGTGGACGGAGTTCGAGCGGATGTCGAGCTTCTGCTTGGCGCAGTAGAGGGCGATGTTCTTCGACAGCAGCCAGACCGCGGCCTTGGAGGCGTTGTAGGCGGGGCCGTTGTGGTTGGCGATCAGGCCGGCGATCGAGCTGATGTTGACGATCGAGCCGGGCTGGTTCTCGCGCATGTATTTCAGCGCGTGCTTGGCCCCGAGGAATACGGAGTCCACGTTCACCGACATGCACAGCCGGAAGTCCTCCAGGCTGCATTGCTCGATGGGCCCGCCCCGGCTGATGCCGGCGTTGTTGACCAGCACCGAGATGCCGCCCATCGCCGCGTCGGCCTCTTCAAGCGCAAATATCCACTGGTCTTCCTTGGTGACGTCGAGCGGGAAGGCGAAGGCCGTGCCCTCGCCGTGCGCGGCGTTGATCTCGGCGGCGACGGCCTGCGCGCCTTCCAGGTTGATGTCGGCGAGGCTGACCTTGGCGCCTTCGGCGGCCAGCTTGCGGGCCATGGCCGCGCCGAGCCCCTGCGCCGCGCCGGTGACGAAAGCCTTCTTGCCCGCGACGCGCGTACCGGTAGCCATGGTTCTTTCTCCCGTTTTCAAACGGATGTTTAAACCGCCTGCGCGGCCTCGTCCATGATCCGGGCGAGCGTCACGTCGAGCTCGGTCACCCCGTCGGCGTCATGGGTCGCCAGCAGCACCTCGACGCGGTTGTAGACGTTGAACCACTCGGGGTGATGGTCGAGCTTCTCGGCCGCCAGGGCCGCCCGCGTCATGAAGCCGAAGGCGGTGTTGAAGTCCTTGAAGCTGAAGGTCTTCACGATGGCGTCCCGCCCCTCGGCGGCGCTCCAGCCTTCCAGCTGAGCCAATGCTGCTTCGGCTCCGATCTTTTCTGGTCGGTCCATCCCATCCCTCCGCTCATCCCCGCGAAAGCGGGGACCCAGGTGTTCTATCGAAGGGCTCAAAGCCTGTCAGAAAAAGCCTGGGTCCCCGCTTTCGCGGGAATGAGCGGTTAGAAGGAGAGGCCAGTGGCGGCGGACAAATCAACCAGCGCCTGCGCCTCGCCGGTGACCTTGATGGCCGTCATGCCGAGGCCCGCCGCCGGCTTGCAGTTGATGCCGAGGTCGTCGAGGTAGACGCAGTTTTGCGGCGCCACCTGCAGCAGCTCGCACATCATCCGGTAGATGCGCGGGTCGGGCTTCCGCAGACCCGCCTTCGAGCTTTCGATGATGGCGTCGAAGGTCTCCATGATCGCTTCGACGGCGGCGGCCTTGTCGCTCGTGCCGCTCATCCCCGCGCCGTGGCCGGTCTGGACGTTGTTGGTGATGCAGCCGACCTTGAACTGCGCCTTGCAGGCTTTCAGCGCCGCCACCATCCGTGGGCGGATATCGCCCGACAGCAGCGGCAGCACCTCCGCCCCGCGCACCGGGTGGCCGAGGCGCGTCGACTCCTCGAGGAACTGCCGGTCGAAGGCGGCGGCGTCGATCTCGTTGCGCTCGAACAGAGCCCAGGCGTTGTGGTCGGGGTTGGTGGCGTTGACCTTGCGGATGAAGTCGTGCGGCAGCGCTTTCTGCGCCTCGTAACGGTTGAAGGCCTCGAAAGGCGAGGTGGTCAGCACCCCGCCGAAATCCCAGATCACCGCCTCGATCGCCAAAGCCCGCTCCCTCAAATCGCGGCGAGACGCTAAACCACGCCATGCCGATCCGCCACGCCCCTTGGGCCGACGCCCCGCCCGACTTCGCCATCGGCCTCGCGCCGATCGACGAAGCCGACTGGCTGGAAGGCGAGGAGGACGCGCCGGCCGCCCGCAAGGACGCGCTGTTCGAAACCGCCCGCGACCTCGTCTGGGCAGAGACAGAGGGCTCGCGCCCGGCGCAGGAAGAGGTGCTGGCCTTGGTCGAGCATGCCCTCGGCCAGGCCTCCGACCGCCCCGACCTGCCGCCGCTCTACGCCGCCTCGCGGATGGTCGCCGACGACCTCTGCCTGATGGAGAAGCGGAACGGCGAGTGGACCCTGGCGGCGCTCAGCCTGTCGGCGCCGACCTTCTTCACGGCCGCCGATTCCGTTGGAAAGAGCCTCGAAGGCCTGCACGGACCGGTGCCGGGGTTCGGGGAGCGTTTCCTTTCGCGGGTCGGCCGCATCTTCGACGGGCTGCGCGAGGGTCTAGTTCTGCAGCGGCGCAACTGGACGGTTTTGAACAGTTCTGAACTGCACCTTCCAGACCCCGCGCCGGTGCGCGCCCGCATCCCCGAGATCACCGACGCCGCCTCACAGCTCTTCCTTCGCGTCGAGCGCCAGACCCTGCGGCGGCTGCCTCGAACCGGCGCTGCCCTGTTCACCATCCGAGTGTGGCGCCACCCCTTGGGCGACCTGCTCCACGAACCCGAGGGTCTGGCGGCCTTCGCCCAGGCCTGGCGGGGGGCGAGCGAGGACTTCCGCGCCTACAAGAAGCTCCACCTCTACGACGCGCTGGTGGCGGATTTCCTAGCGAAAGCAGAAGCATAGCTTCACCGTTCGCAACAGGCTGCGCCGCCGCGCGTTCACTCCGGATCGACCCGGAGCGCCCTCGCCGTGCCTTTCGACTGGCCATCCTCTGTCGAGCCCGCCCTGCGACGCCTGTCACCGGGGCAGCTTCCCGAGACCGTGAAGCTGCCCAAGCGCGGCTCATCCTACTTCGGCATCATCTCGGTGGTGCTGCTGGTTGCCGCCGTCGTCATCTTCCTGCTGATCTTCGACTGGAACTGGTTCCGCCCGCCCCTGGCCGAGATCGCTTCCGACAAGCTGAACCGCGAGGTGCGGATTCAGGGCGACCTGGACGTCCATCCCTGGTCCCTGTCACCCAGCGCCGAGGTCCACGGCATCACCGTCTCGCAGCCGGACCATCTCAAGGGCCAGATGGGCGAGATCGAGCGGCTGGCCGTGAAGGTGAAGCTGCCGCCTCTGTTCCGGGGCGAGCAGATTCTCGAGGTGCTCGAGGTCCGCGCGCCGGACGTGAAGCTCCAGCGCGACGCGCAAGGCCGCAACAACTGGCAGTTCGGTGACCCGGAGAAGAAGGGCGAGCCGACGAAAATCCCGGCCATCCAGCACTTCTGGGTCCGCGACGGCCACATCCGGCTCGACGACGCCCAGCGCAAGCTGACGCTCGATGGCACGGTCAACACCAGCGAGCACACGGTCGGCCCCGACAAGGGCTCGTTCGCGATGGACAGCAGGGGCACCATTAACGGCGAGCCCTTCACCCTGACGGTCAAGGGCGCCCCCCTGCTGCGCGTCACGCCCGAGAAGCCCTATCCGTTCACCGCCGAGCTGGTGTCGCGCTCGACCCGCGCCACCGCTGACGCCCAGATCGACCGGCCCTTCGACCTCGGACATTTCGGCGGCACGCTAACGGTCAGCGGTCAGGACCTCGCCGACCTCTACCGGCTGACCGGGCTGGCCATGCCGAACACCCCGCCCTACCGGATCACCGGCAAGCTGCGCCGTAACGAAGCCCGCTACGACTACGACGACTTCGACGGCCGCATCGGCGACAGCGACATCTCCGGCGACCTCTATGTGCGAACCGATCTTGAGCGGCCGTACCTCAACGCCGACGCTCGCTCGCGCTTGCTCGACTTCGACGATATCGGCCCGATCTTCGGCCTGCCGCCCTCCACGGGTCGCGGCGAGACCGCCAACGCCGAGCAGAAGGCCAAGGCCGGCTCGACGCGCACCGGCTATCTGCTTCCCGACGCAACGCTCAACGTCGAACGCATCCGCGCGATGGACGCCGACGTCACCTACCGCGCCGACCGGATCAACGCCCCCGGCTGGCCACTGCGCAAGGTGCAGGCCGACATCAAGCTGAAAAACGGCGTCCTCGACGCCAATCCCGTGTCGTTCGATTTCAACCGCGGCAGCCTCGACGGCCGCATCAAGCTGGACGCCAGCCGCGCCACGCCGCGCACCGACGTCGACATGCGCCTGTTCAACGCCCGCATCGAGGATTGGGTGAAGTTCAAGTCCGCCGGCAAGCCGGTGATCGAGGGCAAGTTCGTCGGCCGGGTGCGGCTGACCGGCCACGGCAACTCCGTCCACCGCGCCGCCTCGACCGCCAATGGCTCGGTGACCTTCGCCATGCCGAGCGGCCACATGCGCCAGGCCTTCGCCGAGCTGCTCGGCATCAACGTCACCAAGGGCCTGATCATGCTGATGAGCGAGGACCCGCAGGGAACGCCCATCCGCTGCGCCGTCGGCGATTTCCGCGCCGCGAACGGCGTGCTGACCGCACAGACACTGGTGCTGGACACCGGCGTCGTCGTCGCCCACGGCAAGGGCACGGTGAGCCTGCGCAACGAAACCATGGACCTCAAGCTCGACGGCGATTCCAAGAAGTTCCGGCTGGTGCGGCTGCTGTCGCCCATCACCATCAAGGGTAGCTGGCGCAAGCCAAAGATCGGCATCGAGCCCGGGCCGGCCATTGCGCAGGGCGTGATCGGCCTTGGGCTGGGTGCGCTGGTCCACCCGCTGGCCGCCATCCTGCCGTTCGTCGAACCGGGCGGCGCCGATGACGCCGACTGCGCGGGCCTGTTGGCTCAGGCCGCCGCCAAAGGCGCTCGCTAACGGCGGCGGAAGACCGGCTCGCGTCTTTCAGCGAAAGCAGCGACGGCGTCGGCGTGATCCTCGCTCGGCGACAGGATCTCGACCTCGTCGGCCATCGCCTGAGCCGCTTCCTCGGCGTCCATGTCGAGCGCGCGGGAGGCGATGCGCTTCGTCGCCTCGATGGACAACGGCGCGCGGGAAGCAATGCGCGCGGCCAGCGCCAGCGCCGCATCGAGCAGGGCGCCGGGTTCATGCACGGCGGTGACGAGGCCGTTGGCCAGCGCCTCCTCCGGCCTAACCGGCAAGCCGGTCAACAGCATGACCTTCGCCTTGGCCACGCCGATGGTCCTCGGCAGCCGCCACGGCGACGCCATCAGTCCGACATTGACCCCGGCCGCGGTGAAGACAGCTTCGGTCGAGGCCAGCCGGATATCGCTGGCCAGCGCCACCTCCAGCCCGCCGCCGACGCAGTGGCCGTTCACCGCCGCCACGATCGGCGCGCGGAAGGTCTCCAGCCGCGCCAGCATGGCGTTGAAGTCCGCCACCGCCTGCGGCGTAACCCGCCCGTTGGCGGCCGCCTCGCGCAGGTCATCGCCTGTGCAGAAGGTCTTGCCGCGCCCGGTCAGCACCACCGCGCGCACCGCGGGGTCGGCCTCCAGCTCGTCGAACAGCGCAACCATCCGCTTGCGCATGGCCGAGCCCAGGGCATTGGCGGGCGGGTTGTCGATCTCGACCAGGACGACGCCCTCGGCGGGGCGGGAGACGTGCAGCGCGCTCATGGCCGCGCTGTCGCCGATTGCGGCGGCTACCGCAAGGCTCAGTTGTACTGGGCCGTGACGTTGTATGAGCCGCTGTAGTCGCCGGTCGTCGTCGTGCCGCGGAAGGTGAAGGTGCCGCCGACGTAGAAAGTCGCGCTGCCCTCGGTCCCCGGGGTGTTGCTGAGCGAGGTCGGAAGCGCCGTCTTCAGCAGGGTCACGTCCAGCGAGGCGCCGCTCGGTCCGTCCATCGTGAAGGAGGCCGGCACCGAGATCGAAACAGCCTGACCGCCTTCCCCCGTGACCGTGTAGGTCGCCCTCGATGGCGGCGTGGCGCCGACGCCTCCGGCGCTCGTGCCGGCGACGGTGAGTATATTGGTGGTCGGGTTGAGGGTGACGCTGCCGTTGCCGCTCTTCGGCTTCATGATCGTGCCGAATATCAGCGTCGGCGAACCGGTCAGCGAAATCGGCCGCGAGACCAGGGCCGTGAGATTGCCGCTGGCGCCGGTCGTGGGCGTCGTCGGCGAGGGCGCGGCATAGACGTAGAAGCCCGAGGTCGCCGACCCGGGCGATCCCGCGCCGTCGTTGCCGTTCACACCGATGTCGGCGCCGAAATAGACCGTTGGCTGCTTGTTCTTGTTCGACTGGGTCAGCGTGAACTCGACGGGGTTCGTGCCGGTCACGCCGGTGATCGTTCCGCCGCTGGCGATGGCCACCGTGAAGTTGCTCATCGAGCCGACCTTGCCGGTCGGCGAGCCGATCGAGCCGATACGCACCTTCGAAACCGCACCGCTGCAAACGTTGCCGTTGCCGCTGCAGGCGATCTCGACCAGCCCGCGCACCGTGCCGGAGCTGGCGCGAACCGCCGAGCCGCTGAGCCTTGTGACGGCGCCGTTGGCGTCGAACCGGAAGGTCGTCGCGCCCGTATTGGCGGTGACCACGTTGCCGAGGTTGGGTCCGCTGCTGACGGAGGCGCTGAAGGTCTGGGCAGCGGCAGGCGTCGCCGCCAGCAGCGCAAGCGCGGCGGCAAAGACTCGCAGACCGGGCGCCCAGGCTCGCATGCGCGGCTTTTACCCGGAGCCATGGTCAAGCCTCACGAGCGCATGATGTCTCACCCCGGGCGGCCGATCGCCGCACCTCAGTTGTAGCTGACGGTCGTGGCGAACGAGCCGGAGTACTCGCCCATCGGCGTGCCCGGGGAGATCGTGAACCAGCCGCCAGTGTGGAACGTGGCTGACCCTTCGGCGCCTGTGGAGCCGCTCAGCAAGGTCGGAAACGTCGTGTGCGTGAGGGTCACCGGGATCGCGCCGCCACCGCCGATGCGGTTCAGCGTCATGCTCTCGTCCTGACTGACCGAGATCGCCAGCCCGCCCTCGCCCCTGAGGAGATAGGTGGCCCGCGCCGGCGATCCCCCACCGCCGCCCCCGCCCGTGATCGAGCGCGCGCCGGTGGCCGGGTCGATGGTGACCGTCTGCGAGCCGCCTGCGGGGCGAACGATGCTCCCGAAGTTGAGCAGGGTTGTCCCCTGGAAGGAGAGGCCACGATAGGTCGTGGCGCTCGCGAGGCCGGTCACGCCCGTGGTCGGCGTCGTCGGCGACCTGGCCACATAGACGTAGAACTGCGAGGTCGCCGCCCCGGAGGCGCCGGCGCTGTTGCTGGCCTCGATGGGAAACTCGGCGCCGATGTAGAAGACCGGCGGCGTGTTCTTGTTCTGCGGATTGATGACGAACTCGACCGGATTGAACCCGGTCTGGCTCTTGATCGTCCCGCTGGTCGCCGAAATGGTGAAGTTGGTGAGCTGGCCGGCCTTTCCCGTGGGCAGGCCGATCGACCCCACCTGCACCTTCATGTCGCGGCCGCAATCGTTGCCGCCGCCGTCGCATTCGATGGTGACCCTGGCGCGGGTCATGCCGCCCAGCCGTCTTACGGCGCTGCCGGTCTGGCTGACGTTTCCGGTCGCCGCGTCGAAGGTGAAGACAGTCGGCGTCGCCGCCGCGGGGACGATGATCCCGAGGTCGGGCAACTGGTCGATAACCGGATTGTAGACCTGCGCGGGCGCGGGCCCGGCGACGCTAACCAATACCGCCACGAGGGCGGCTCCCCCCAAACGCATACGCACTAGCCCCCTTCCGCCGGACGATCGAAAACCACCTCGGCATTGACGTCGGCGACATAGCCGCCGTCCGGCGAAACAGTGAAGGTGACGGGAGTCTTCAGCCGCATGTGCAGCCGGCTCGCCTGCTCGGGGTCGAGTTCGAGCCGGTAGGCGCCGGCCGGCAGCGACTCGAAGGCGATCGAACCGTCGAACTCCGTCGTGCCCTCGATCGGTTGGCCGCCCTCGCGGACGACCTGGACATGCACCGCGGAAAGTCCGACGAGCCGCCCGTCGTCCTGGGCGTACTGCACGCGCGCCATCACCTCGCCCGTCGGCGTGAGCGGATACAGGACCCGCGCCACGCCGCCCATGCGCGGCGCGAACTCGACCGTCTGGGGCGGCGACTGGACATAGAGGTTGTCGACCCCGTCCAGCCCGACCTGCACGCGTGCGGTCGGCGTGACGCCCATGCCGGTGATGAAGGCCCGCCCGTTCAGGGTGGTGGTCACCGGATGTTCGGCGCCCGAGACGCTGACGCCCTCGACCGGCTCTTCGCCCGGATCGAACAGGCCGTTGCCGTTGCGGTCGATAAAGGCCTGGAAGGCGACGTTGCCGCCGCTGGCCGGACCCGGACGGGTCATGACGTAGCGCCGCGCGAACGGGTCGCGGACAAGGCCGAAAGCGAACTGGACGCCCAGGCGCCACTCCGAATCCGGGGCCACGTAGTCGCCGGAGATCGCCAGGTCGCCGTAAGGCAGCTTGAAGTTGGTCGCCGCCTGGAAGGCAGTGTTCGACTCCTCGCCGAAGCTGTGGCCGACACCGAAGCGAACGGCCATGGTTTCGGATAGCGCCCGGTCGGCGGTCAGCGTCAGCGCCGACAGGCGGGCGTCCGGCTGCACCTCGTAGTCGAGCGCTCCGCGCAGCTGCCAGCGGTAGGCGGCGAAGGTGGAGGCGGCGAAGACTCCCGTCAGCCGGCGGCTCGTGGCGCCGGCGTTCTCGTCCTGGCGATAGTCGAGGCCGCCGGACACCAGCACCGTGCCGAAGGTGGTCGACGCCCGCGCCGCGGCCATCAGCGCCCGGTCGCCGTCCTCGTACTGGTCGCGCGCGGCGCGCAACGACAGCGGCACGGCGCGGCCGCCCGGGCGCAGGCTGGTGTCGACGGTGATCTCGCTGTGGCGCGCCAGCGGCTCGCCAAGGCTGATGCCCGGATTGGCCTCGTCGATGAAGCCGCCGCTGTATTCGGCGTGGCGGCCGATGATCGAAAGCCCCAGCGGCTGCCCGGCGACGCCGAGGGCCAGGCCCAGGCCGCCCTGATCGTCCCTGGCGGCGTCCGCCATCACCGCCAGACCGCCGAGCGAGGTCCGCGCGCCCAGGGTGAAGAGACTGCGTTCCGCCCCCTGGTCGTTGGAGTACCAGGCGCCGCCGGCGGTCATGGTCAGCTGCTCGGTGATCCCGCGCGTCATCAGCGCGACGACCCTGGCCTTGCCCTTGGCGGGACTGACGCCGAACCCTTCGTCGCCGAACTCGACGACCGGCGTCTCCTGCTGCACGACGCCGAAGTCGAGGGTGGTCTGGCCGGGCTTGAGCTGGCCGCCGCCGACGTTGACGACGCGGGTTTCCTCCGAGCGCTCGCCGCGCGGTCCGTAGAAGACGATGCGGATGACGTTCAGCCCGCGCGCCAGCGGCACCTGCAGGAATTCGTAGCGGCCTTCGACCGGCGTGCGCTGGCCGCTGCGCAGGATGTCGTTGACGTAGAGCTCGACGTCGTA
>CAMLRH010000028.1 GCA_946482375.1 uncultured Caulobacteraceae bacterium
ACCAGGCCCTCGACGCCGGCTTCCAGCTCCACGAAGGCGCCGTAGTCGGTGATGTTGGTGATGCGGCCGGTGAAGCGCGCGCCGACCGGATACTTCGCTTCCACGCCGTCCCACGGATCCGACTGCAGCTGCTTCATGCCGAGGCTGATGCGCTGGGTGTCCGGATTGATCTTCACGATCTGCACCTTCACCGTATCCCCCACCGCCAGCACCTGGCTCGGGTGAGACACGCGCTTCCAGCTCATGTCGGTGACGTGCAGCAGGCCGTCGATGCCGCCCAGGTCCACGAAGGCGCCGTAGTCGGTGATGTTCTTGACCACGCCTTCGCGGATTTCGCCCTCTTGCAGCTGCGACACCAGCTCGGTGCGCTGTTCGGCGCGGGCTTCTTCCAGGATGGCGCGGCGGGAGACGACGATGTTGCCGCGCGGGCGGTCCATCTTGAGGATGGCGAAGGGCTGTTCCTTGCCCATCAGCGGGCCGACGTCGCGGACCGGGCGGATGTCGACCTGGCTGCCCGGCAGGAAGGCCGAGGCGCCGCCGAGGTCGACGGTGAAGCCGCCCTTCACGCGGCCGACGATGGCGCCGTTGACCGGCTCGCCCGAAGCGAACACGCCTTCCAGGCGGGTCCAGGCTTCCTCGCGCTTGGCCTTCTCGCGACTGATGACGGCTTCACCCAGCGCGTTCTCGATGCGCTCCAGGAAGACCTCGACGGTGTCGCCGACCTTGACGGTGGCCTTGCCGGCCTCGTCGACGCCGAATTCCTTCACCAGGATGCGGCCCTCGGTCTTGAGGCCCACGTCGACGATGGCGAAGTCCTTCTCGATGCCCACGACCTTGCCGTGGACGACCGAGCCTTCCATGAATTCGCGGCCGCCAAAGTTCTCGTCAAGGAGCGCGGCGAAGTCGTCGCGGCTCGGGTTCATGCTCATGTCGTCAGCCATATGCTGTCTTGTCTCTCGGTTGGGGGACGGCCGAATGGCGTCATGTGCCGGAGTCCGGGCGTCCACAGGTTGTCAGGTGAGTGTCCCGCGGCCGTCTGAGGGAATGGCGCGGTTGGATTAGCTCAGCTGAGCGCGCGCCGCCTCGACGATACGGCGGGCCGCATCGAAGGCGGCCTCTATAGTCATTTCGCTGGTGTCGAGCAAGACGGCGTCCTCGGCGGGACGCATGGGGCTGTCCTCGCGCGAGGCGTCCCGTTCGTCACGGGTGAGGATGTCGGCCAGGATGTCCTCGTAGGTGACGCCCTCCCCCTGCGCCGCCAGCTGCTTCCAGCGGCGTTTGGCGCGGACCTCGGGCGAGGCGGTGACGTAGATCTTGGCCTGGGCGTCCGGCGCGATGACGGTGCCGATGTCGCGGCCGTCGATGACCGCGCCGGGCTCCTGGGCGGCGAAGGACTGCTGGAACTCGCGCAGCGCAATGCGGACGCCGTGGTGGACGGCGACGCGGCTGGCGGCCTCGCCGGCGGCGCGGGTGCGGACCTCGGGTTTCTCCAGTTCGGCCGGATCGAGGGTGAGCGCCACCGCGGCGGCGGCGGCTTCGTCGCCCAGATCGCCGCCCTCCGCCAGCAGCCGCACGCCGACGGCGCGATAGAGCAGGCCGGAGTCGAGCACCGGATAGCCGTAGGTCTCGCCCAGGCGGTGCGCGATGGTGCCCTTGCCGGAGGCCGCGGGGCCGTCGACGGCGATGACGAAGCCCATCAGGCGATCTCCCCGCCGAGGCCGGCCATCAACGCGCCGAAACCGGGGAAGCTGGTGGCGATCATGCCGGGCTCGTCGACCTTGACCGCCTGTTCGGCGGCAAGCCCCAGCACCAGGTGGCTCATGGCGATGCGGTGGTCGCCGCTGGTCTCGATAAACGCATCGCCGCGCGGTGGTCGCCCGTTTCCACGGACGATGAAGCCCTCCGGCTCCTCCTCCACATCGACGCCGCAGGCCTCCAGTCCGCGCGCCATCAGCGCGATGCGGTCGCTTTCCTTGACGCGCATCTCGCCGACTCCGCGCATCACCGTCTCCCCCTCGGCGAAGGCGGCGGCGACGGCCAGGATCGGATACTCGTCGATCATCGACGGCGCGCGCTCGGGCGGCACGGTGACGCCGCGTAGCGCCGAGTAGCGCGCGGTGACGTCGGCGACGGACTCCCCGCCGCTGGTGCGGTGGTTGGCGATCTCCAGCTCGGCGCCCATCTCCATCAGGGTGTCGAACAGCCCGATGCGCAGCGGGTTCATCAGCACGCCCTCAACCGTCACTTCGGAGCCCGGCGTGATGAGGCCGGCCACCAGCGGAAAGGCCGCCGACGACGGGTCGCCCGGCACGTCCACGTGCGTTCCCCCGAGCGTCTGCCCCCCCATTAATCGAATGTGGCGTGCGTCCGGCTCGTCGATTACCTCCACCGTCGCGCCGAAGGCCCGCAGCATGCGTTCGGTATGGTCGCGCGTCGCCTCGGGTTCGATGATTTCCGTCTCGCCAGCGGCGTTCAGCCCCGCCAGCAGCACCGCCGACTTCACCTGCGCCGAGGCGACCGGCAGGCGGTAGCGGAAGGCCTTGAGCTGGCCGCCGTGCAGCGTCAGCGGCAACCGGCCGCCTTCCTCGCAGGTCCAGGTCGCGCCCATCTGGCCGAGCGGATCGAGCACCCGGCCCATCGGCCGCTTCCGCAGCGAGGCGTCACCGGTGAAGGTGGCGGTGATCGCAAAGCCCGCCGCCGCGCCCATGATCAGTCGCACGCCTGTGCCGGCGTTGCCGCAGTCGATGATCCCATCCGGCTGCGAGAAGCCGCCCCGGCCCTCGATCCGCCAGCCACCCTCGCCCGTTCGTTCGACGCTCGCGCCGAAGGCTCGCATGGCGCCGGCCGTGCGCAGGACGTCATCGCCCTCCAGCAGACCGCCGACGGTGGTGGTCCCTTCGGCCAGGGCGCCGAGGATCATCGCGCGGTGGGAAACGGACTTGTCGCCGGGGGCCCGAACCACGCCTTTCAGCGGGTGTCCGGGACGCGCGGTCATGGCGGCCGCGATCATGCCTGAGCAGGGCTCCTTGCAGGCGGTTTCGGAGACGAGGGGAATGCTTTTGACAGCGGCGCATCACCGTGGCAAGGCAGCCGCCGCATTGAGATCGGAGGATCGCCGCCTTGGCCAATCCCGAACTGGGAGCAAAGCAACTTTGCCCCAACTGCTCGGCTAAATTCTACGACCTGAACCGCCGTCCCGCGGTGTGCCCGAAGTGCGGCGAGTCGTTCGATCCGGAAGAGGCGGTGAAGAACCGCCGCGTCCGCGGTCGGGGCGCCACGCCGGATTACGAGGACGCCGAGGAGAAGGAAGAGAAGGTCGCCGCCAAGGAGGCCGACAACGAGGACGGCTTCGAGGAAGAGGCGGACGACACGCCCGAGATCGACGAGGCCGCCGAAGCCGACGTCATCGAGACCGACGACGAGGACGCCGACGTTGACGCGGGCGTCCCGCCGGCCCCGGCCTCCGACGACCTGGGCGTCGATTTCGCCGAGGACGAGGAGATCGAAGGCGGCGACGACGACAGCGTCCCCTTCCTTGAGGACGAGGACGACGACGACTTCCCGGAGGATGAGATCGACGTTTCGACCGACGGCGACGACGACGTCTAGCCGCGTCAAAATTGGCCGGGAACAGGCCCTTGAAAGGCGAAGGCGCTCGGACTAGGTTCCGCGCCTTCGCGAAAGGGGGCCTCCCCGGCCGTGAAGACGACCTCGGGGCTATAGCTCAGCTGGTAGAGCGCTTGAATGGCATTCAAGAGGTCAGCGGTTCGACTCCGCTTAGCTCCACCAATGAAAGCCCGCCGGTAACCCCGGCGGGCTTTCGCCTTTCGGACGGCTTGAAGCCGCCTCTCGCGATGCCCACATCAGGTAAGCGTCGCCGGTCGGGGCGCCTCTAGAGGGTTCCGGCCCCAACGACGCGAAGTCGCTTCACGTCAGGGCTTCGTCCAATGAACCGTCCACTCCTCTTCGACAGCCCCTTCCTGCTGGGCTTCGAGCACACCCGAAACCTGATCGAGCGCGCCGCCAAGGCGTCGGACTCCTATCCGCCCTACAACGTTGAGGGCCGGGAGAACGGCGGCGTGCGCATCACGCTGGCGGTGGCGGGTTTCTCCGCCGACCAGCTCGAGATCCAGATGGAGGGGGTGCAGCTCGTCATCGCCGGCCGGCGGGGCGAGAACGGCGAAGAGGGGCGGGACTACCTGCACCGCGGCATCGCGGCCAGGGGCTTCATCCGCACCTTCGTGCTGGCGGACGGCATGGAGGTGGAAGGCGCCACGCTGGAGCACGGCCTGCTCCATGTCGATGTCGCTCGTCCGGAGCCGGAACGATCGGTTCGCAAGATCCCGATCAAGACGGTCCGCTGAGACTAAGGCCCCGATTAACTGCGGCCATAGGCAAGTATTCGCAAAGGAGCGGGTTTTCGGCCGGCTGAACCGGCGGCCGTTCAGCGCGTTCCAAATCGTAAGGAGGTGGTCGTAATGACGCCCGCAGTACTAACAAAAGAGGCTTTCGCAGCGCTTGGCGCGCCTGATCTCGTCTATGTGCGGCCGATCAAGGCCAGCGAAATTCTAGCCAATGTCCCGGTCGCTGCGGTGCAGGGCTTTTCGCTCGACCCCGACCAGACCCTCTATGCCGTTCACCGCGCCGACGGCGAGCGGCTGGCCGTCCTGACCGACCGCGACGCCGCCATGGCCGCCGCGCTGGCGCACGAACTCGCGCCGGTGTCGGTGCACTAGGATTGAGCGGTCGCGAAGCGACACTCAATCCCCGTCATCCTAGGCCTTGTGCCTAGGACCCATACACGCAGGCGCATCAGGCTCAGTCAGTGCGTTGGTGAAGGCTCAGACTATTTCCCGTACCGACATCGATTCTGGGTCCCAGGCACAAGGCCTGGGATGACGACGGGGGTTTGCGGTGGGGAGAAGGATCACGCCGCCGAGGGCTGGGCTTCCTGCACGAGCAGCAAGTGAATCGCCTCGGCGGTCTTGGCCTGGCGCAGCTGCTCGCGGATCTCCGGCTGACGGAGCAGGCGCGACACCCGGGCCAGCGCCCTCAGGTGTTCGGAACTCGCGCCCTTCGGCGCAAACAGCGCAAACAGGAGATCGACCGGCTGGTCGTCGACCGCCTCGAACGGCACGGGCTGTTCCAGGCGCACGAAGACGGCGCGCATGCGCTCGACCCCGTCGACGCGGGCGTGCGGGACGGCGACGCCGTGGCCCACGCCCGTCGAGCCGGCAGCCTCGCGCTCGAGCAGGGCGTCGAGCACCTGCTCCTGCGGCAGGCCGAAGTTGCGCGCCGCGATGTCGGCGATCACCGACAGGACCTGACGTTTGCTGGAGCCGCCGACGCGGGGGGAAATGGCGCGCAGGTCCAGCAGGGTTCCGAGGTTCATACGCTCTCTACACTCTCAAAGGGTTCGGGTCGGGGGGACCCATGCGGCCAAACTGAACGCGATAGAGGCTCAGGCGCTCCCTTTCGTGGCGACTCCGTTGAGTCGTCCAGTGCGTTCGGGGTCGATCCAGCCGATGTTGCCGTCGGGGCGGCGATGTACCACTGAAAGTCCGCCGTGGGCGGCGTTCCTGAACACGATTGTTTGAGCTTCAGTCAAGTCCAGTTCCATGACTGCCATCGAAACAGTCATCGTCCGGAGCTCGGCTTCCGTCTCGGCGATGACCATCGCGCTGGGCGGACCAGCCTCGTGAGCTTCCGCCGAGTCGTCCCATCCGTCGATGTCGTCGTCGGGTGAGCGCAGGACGTAGAAGGACGCCGTCTCCTGCTGCTTGGCGTTGGCCGCGACCGAGTGGTCCTTCAGCCGGCTTTTGTAGCGCCGGATGCGCTTGTCGATCTTGGCGAGCGCATCGTCGAAGGCCGCGTGGGCGTCGCCGCCGACCCCGTGGCTGTTGAGCTGCTGGCCGGAGGCCAGCGTCACGGAGCAGTCGACACGGAAACCGTGACCGTCCCGGGCGACGACGACATCGGCGTCGCCCCCGCGCTCGAAATACCTGGAGATGCTGGCGGAGATTTCGTCGGTGACCCGCGTACGCAGGGCCTCGCCGACGTCGACATGTTTGCCGGAAACATGGACTTGCAGGGCCATGCCTAATCAACGCTCCGACCGGACGAAGGTGTCAAGCTGGACCGGTGCTCAGAACCAGCCGACCACGGCCAGGAAGTGCTTCAGCGCCACCCAGGCCGCCGCGAAGCCGACCACCAGCAGCCCGGCGCTGAACGCCGTCAGCAGATAGGCGAGCAGCGCCAGCCACCCGTCACGCTGCACGAGCGCGAGACCGAACAGCCCAATCACGATCGACGGCATGATGTTGCCGAGCGGGATCGGCAGGATCAGCACGAAGGCGAGCGCCGTGCAGGCCAGCCCCAGAACCCGCTCGGCCCACGGGCTGAACAGCCAGAGCAGGCGGGGGCTCGACACCTTCTCGATGCGCTGCAACGTCGGTGCGACCTTGTCGTAGGCCTGCTTCAGCCAGGCCCGCTTGATCGGCCGGTTGTCGAGGAAGCGCGGCAGCCAGGGGCTGCGAACGCCGAGCGCCAGCTGCGGGGCGAGGATGGCGATGGGCGCGCCCAGCACCGTCGTCGAGCCGGGCGGCAGCGGCAGCAGGTTGGGGATGGCCAGCACGAACAGCAGCGCCCCGAAGGCGCGTCCGCCGAAATGGTCGATCACCTCGCCGAGGGTGACCTCCGGTTCGGGATCGTCGCTGATGTCGCGCAGGACCTCCGAGAGGGGTCTGGCCCTTTCCGTCCCGTCGCTCTCCAAGCCAGCCTCCAGCCGCGTCTCGCCACCTTAACGCGTCACAGCGCGTGGCGAAGCATCCGGCGACGTTCGAGGGAGGAAGGAATGCGCATGGCCTCGCGGTACTTGGCGACCGTCCGCCGGGCGATGTCGACGCCGGCCTCTTTCAGGATCTCGACGATGGCGTCGTCGGAGTGGACGTCGGTTTCCGCCCGCTCGGCCTCGATGAGCTGGCGGATGCGGTGACGCACGCTCTCGGCCGAGTGGGCTTCGCCGTCCTCGGTCGCGGCGATGGAGGCGGTGAAGAAGAATTTCAGCTCGAAGACCCCGCGTGGCGTGGCCATGAACTTGTTGGTGGTCACCCGGCTGACGGTGGACTCGTGCATGCCGATGGCCTCGGCCACGGTCTTCAGGTTCAGCGGTTTGAGGTGCTCGACGCCGTAGGCCAGGAAGGCGTCCTGCTGGCGCACGATCTCGCCGGCGACCTTGAGGATGGTCTTGGCCCGCTGGTCGAGGCTGCGCACCAGCCAGTTCGCCTGGGCCAGGTTCTCGGCGACGAAGGTCTTGTCGGTCTCGGTGCGCGCGCCCGACGCGATCTGGGCGTGGTAGCGCTTGTCGACCAGCACGCGGGGCAGGGTCTCGGTGTTCAGCTCGACGTGCCACAGACCCCCGGCGGCCTCCTGCACCATCACGTCCGGCACAACCGGCTGAGAGGGCTCGCCGCCGAAGGCGGCGCCCGGCCTTGGCGTCAGCGCCTTGAGCTCGGCCAGCATCTCGCGCAGGTCTTCCTCGTCGACGCCGCAGGCCTTCTGCAGCGTCGGCAGGTCGTGGCGAGCCAGCAGGTCGAGGTTCTCGATCAGCGCCCGCATCGCCGGGTCGTAGCGGTTGCGCTCCTTCAGCTGCAGCGTCAGGCATTCGCCCAGGTCGCGGGCGAAGATCCCCGTCGGCTCGAAGCCTTGCAGCCGGGTCAGGATGCCCTCGACCAGCCCCTCGGGGCAGCCCAGCCGGTCGGCCAGTTCGGCCAGCGGCGTGCGCATATAGCCGCCGTCGTCCACCGCCTCGATCAGCGCCCCGGCGACGACGCGTTCGGACGGCTCCAGCCGCATGACGGCCAGCTGGTCGTGCAGGTGTTCGTGCAGGGTCTTCTCGCGGCGCAGCGGCGCCTCGTCGCCGTCGAAAGGCGCCGAGCCCGCGCCCGTCCCGCGCCAGACCATCGGCTGCGGCGTCGGCGCTGTCTCGCGGCGTTCGGGGGTGGCGCGCGCCAGCAGCGGATTGCGCTCGAGTTCGGCCTCGACGAAGGCCTCCAGCTCGAGGTTCGACAGCTGCAACAGCTTGATCGCCTGTTGCAGCTGGGGCGTGACCACCAGGCCCTGCCCCTGCCGAAGCTCCAGTCGCGCGCTCAGCGACATCCGTCCAAAGATCCTTCTGGCCCAATTCTTGCCTGTCGCTGTAACGGGCAGGGGTTAATGTCCCCTTGGCGGACATAGCTTGACGGTGCGGCGTAACGTCCTACTGCGAGAGGATGGCCCAGCACCCGCCCCCACCGCCGTTGTCGCAAGCGCCGCTTAGCCCCGGGCTCTATGTGGTGGCGACCCCCATCGGCAACCTGCGCGACATCACCCTTCGGGCGCTCGACGTGCTGAACCAGGCCGACCTGGTGCTGGCCGAGGACACCCGCGTCACCGCCAAGCTGCTCAGCGCCTATCGCCTGTCGAAGAAGATGGAGCGCTACGACGAGCACGCCGCCGAGCGCGCCCGGCCGAAGATCATGGAGGCGCTGGCGGGCGGGGCCCGGGTGGCGCTGGTCTCCGACGCCGGCACGCCGCTGGTCTCCGATCCCGGCTACCGGCTGGTCCGCGAGGCGCTGGCGGAGGGTTTCACGGTCGTCCCCATCCCCGGCCCCGCGGCGCCGCTGGCGGCCCTGACCCTGGCCGGCCTGCCCACCGACCGCTTCCTGTTCGCGGGCTTCCCGCCGCCGAAGAGCGCGGCGCGCAAGACCTTCCTGACCGAACTCGTCCCCGTCCGCGCCACGCTCATCTTCTTCGAGGGCGGCTCGCGGCTGGCCGCCAGCCTCGCCGACATGGCCGAGGTCTTTGGCCCCCGCCAGGCCGCGGTCGCCCGCGAACTGACCAAGCTGCACGAGACCTGCATCCGGGGGACGCTTCCGGAGCTGGCCGCCGACCCGCGCCTCGACCACCCGAAGGGTGAGATCGTCGTGCTGGTCGGGCCGGGCGAGGAGGCTGTCGCCTCTGCCGAAGACGCCGACGCCGCGCTGGCCGAGGCGCTGACCCGCCTGCCGCCGGGCGAAGCCGCCGCCGAGGTGGCCAGGGCGCTCGGCCTCTCGCGACGCGACCTCTACCGCCGGGCGCTGGAGCTGAAGCGGTGAGCGTGCGCCAGGCGCGCGGGACGGCCGCGCGCCTCTCCGGCCGTCGCGGCGAAATCATCGCCGCCGTCTGGCTGATGGCCAAAGGCTACCGCATCCTCGGCTTTCGGCTCGGCTCGAAGCAGGGCGAGATCGACCTCCTCGCGCTGCGCCGTGGCGTACTGGCGGTGGTCGAGGTGAAACGCCGCCGCACCCTGGAAGCCGCCCTCGAAGCCGTACATCCCGGCCAGCGCGAACGCCTGCGTAGAGCGGCCGCCCAGATCGCTTCGCGCCGTCCCGCGTTGAGGCATGCAGCGATCCGGCTCGATCTCTTCGCGCTCGCGCCGGGCAGATGGCCGCGTCATATTCCCGACGCTTGGCGGGGCGGCTAAAGGCTTGGGAAAGGGAGGCGCGCCTTATCGGTATGACGCGCGAGGAAGCCGAAGCGGTCCTGACGGCGGCGGGCAAGGCCGGCGACAACGACTTCCCGTTGCTGGAAGCCGCGATCGCCTGCGCCGTGCACGAAAATCCCGAACGCGACGTCGAGCTGGCGCAGGACCTGGGCGCCGAGGCGGTGCAGCGCCTGCGCGACCGGCTGCAACGTGAATCGCCCGAGGAAGCGCTGGCCGAGGCCATCGCCGGTGACCTGCGCCTGACCGGCGACCTGCTCAGCTACGACCACCCCGACAACGCCGACATCATCGCCGTCGCCGAGCGGCGCAAGGGCCTGCCGGTGGCGCTCGGCGTCTACTACATCCACGCCGGGCGCAAGGCGGGGCTCGCGCTGCAAGGCGTCGACTTCCCCGGCCACTTCCTGCTGCGCGTCGAGACGGAAGAGGGCCCGCTGGCGCTCGACCCGTTCAGCGAGGGCCGCGTGGTGCTGCCCTCCGAGCTGACCCGCCGGGCGCTGCGCACCGGGCTGACCCCCGACGTCGCCGGACGGCTCGACCGCCTGATGGCGCCGGTGAGCGACCGCGCCGTGCTGGTGCGGCTGCAGAACAACGTCTTCGCCCGCGCCGCCGCCAACCGGAACTACGCACAGGCGGAACGCTCCGCCCTGCGGCGGGCCCTGCTCGACCCCACCGACCACCGCCCCTGGCTCGACGTCGCCGCCGCCCGCGAAGGGCAGGGCGCGCTGGCGGGGGCCTTGCAGGCGCTCAACCAAGCACAAATCTTGGACGGTGGCGCTGCGATTGCAGCGCGCGCAGCGCGTGAACGTGTAAGGCTGCGCCTCAACTAGCGCCGCCGTGGGGTCCCTATGCCGCTCAGAGTCGCCGTCCAGATGGACCCCGTCCACGGGATCAACATCGAAACCGACACCACCTTCATGATGATGATGGAGGCGCAGGGCCGGGGGCACAGCCTGTGGTTCTATACGCCCAACCGCCTCTCGCAGGAGGACGGAAGGGTGCGCGCCCGCGCCCACCGGATCGAACTACGCGCCACCAAGGGCGACCACGTCACCGTCGGACCGCTGGAGGTTCTCGACCTGGCCGAGGATGTCGACGTCGTCCTGATGCGCCAGGACCCGCCGTTCGACATGGCCTACATCACCGCCACCCACTTCCTCGAGCGGGTGCATCCGAAGACCCTGGTGGTGAACAACCCGGCCGAGGTGCGGAACGCCCCGGAGAAGCTGTTCGTCACCGGCTTTCCCGGCGTGCAGCCGCCGACGCTGATCACCGGCGATCCCGAGGCGATCTACACATTTAGGGAAAAGCACGGCGACATCGTGCTGAAGCCGCTCTACGGCGGCGGCGGGTCGGGCGTGGTGAAGCTGAAGGCGGGCGATCCCAACCTCGACGCGCTGCTGGAACTGCACGCCATGATCGGCCGCGAGCCGGTCATCGCCCAGGCCTTCATCCCGGCCGTCATCAACGGCGACAAGCGCATCCTGCTGGTCGACGGCGAGCCCGTGGGCGCCATCAACCGCGTGCCGGCCTCGGGCCAGGTCCGCTCCAACCTCGCGCGCGGCGGCCGCGCCGAGGCGGTCGAGCTGACGGCCCGCGACAAGGAGCTTTGCGCCATCATCGCGCCCGAGCTGAAGGCCCGGGGCCTGCTCTTCGTCGGCATCGACGTCATCGGCGACTATCTGACGGAGATCAACGTCACCTCCCCGACCGGGGCGCAGCAGTTGAAGCGGTTCGGCGGGGCGGATGCGGCCGCGATCCTGTGGGACCGGATTGAGGCGCTTAGGGCCACGGCCTAGCTTGACGCTTTAATGACGTCGGCCAAGCCACTGAACGGTCACACCTTCCCGAAAAGTTCCGTTTTTGTTCTTGATCCGGTGCGATAGCCGTGCTGGAGATGTGGATAAGTCGCACGCGTCAGCAGCCGGGGGGAGCATGGTCGCGCGGGTCATCACGGTGGCGTTCCAGGGCGTGGAAGCGCGCCGCGTGGACGTCGAGGTCCAGCTGACCGGCGGCGAAGGCGCCATCGTCATCGTGGGCCTCGGCGACAAGGCCGTCAGCGAAAGCCGCGAACGGGTGCGCGGGGCCTTCGCGGGATTGGGTTTGGCCATGCCCGGCAAGCGGGTGGTGGTGAATCTCGCCCCCGCCGACCTCCCCAAGGAAGGCAGCCACTACGACCTGCCGATCGCGCTTTCGATCATGGCGGCGATGGGCGTCATCCCGCCCGACAGCCTGAACGGCTGGTGCGCGGTCGGCGAGCTGTCGCTGGACGGCCGCATCATGCCGGTGGCGGGCGCCCTGCCGGCCGCCGTGGCCGCGAGCGCCATGGGCCTTGGCCTGATCTGCCCCGAGGCCTGCGGGCCGGAAGCGGCCTGGGCGGGCGACGCCGCCATTCTCGCGCCCCGCTCGCTGATCTCGCTGGTCAACCATTTCCGGGGTACGCAGGTCATGGGTCAGCCCCAGCCCGGCCCTGTCGTCGAGGATGCGGCCGCCCTCGACCTGCGCGACGTGAAGGGTCAGGAGAACGCCAAGCGGGCGCTGGAGATCGCCGCCGCCGGCGGCCACAACCTGCTGTTCTGCGGACCGCCGGGCTCGGGCAAGTCGATGCTGGCTCAGCGCCTCCCGGGCCTGTTGCCGCCGCTCTCGGCCGCCGAGCTCCTCGAAACCTCCATGGTCCATTCGGTCGCCGGGCTGATCGCCAAGGGCACGCTGACCCGCACCCGTCCGTTCCGCGCCCCGCACCATTCCGCCAGCATGGCCGCGCTGACCGGCGGCGGAATCAAGGCCAAGCCCGGCGAGGTGTCGCTGGCTCACAACGGCGTCCTCTTCCTCGACGAACTCCCCGAATTCCAGCCGCAGGCCTTGGACTCGCTCCGCCAGCCCCTCGAAACCGGCGAGGTCAACGTCGCCCGCGCCAACTTCCACGTCCGCTATCCGGCCCGCGTCCAACTCGTCGCCGCCATGAACCCCTGCCGCTGCGGCGTCGGCGGGCCGGGCAAGGGCGCCTGCGGCAAGGCCCCGCGCTGCCAGCGCGACTACCAGAACCGCATCTCCGGCCCGCTTCTCGACCGGATCGACCTGCAGGTCGACGTTCCGCCCGTCACCGCCGCCGATCTCGCCCTGCCGCCGCCGACCGAAGGCACCGCCGAAGCCGCCACCCGTGTGGCGCAGGCCCGCGAGGCCCAGGACCAGCGCGGCGCCCTCAATGCCGCCCTCGAAGGCAAGGACCTCGAAACCGCCGTCGCCCTCGACGACCCCGCCCGCGCGCTGATGAGCCGCGCCGCCGAAGCCGGCCAGCTCACCGCCCGCGGCTGGACCCGCACGCTGCGTCTCGCCCGCACCATCGCCGACCTCGAAGGCGCCCCCGCCGTCCGCCGCGTCCACGTCGCCGAAGCCCTCATCTACCGCCGCGTCGGCCCGGCTTCCGAGCAACCCATGCCGCTGCAGACCTTTTCCTCGACGATCTGAGCAACGCGGGCCAAGCTCGCGCGTCAGTTTGAGGAAGCCGCATGACCGCAGACGCCGAGACTCCCAAGCGCAGCGCCCTTGGCGCCCTGATGGTTTACCTCGAGCGTCGCAGCCTTGTGATGCTGGCGCTGGGCTTCTCGGCCGGTCTGCCGAACCTCTTGATCTTCGACACCCTGTCGGCGTGGCTGCGCGACGCCGGGCTGTCGCTGGAGGTCATTGGCTTCTTCAGCCTCGCCACGCTGGCCTATTCGCTGAAGTTCATCTGGGCGCCCCTGGTCGACCGCACCGCCATCCCGGTGCTGACCCGCTTCCTCGGCCACCGGCGCAGCTGGATGATCGCCATGCAGGCGCTGGTGATCCTCGGTCTCTGGCTGATCGCCGGGACCAATCCGGCCGCCGACCTCGGCCGCATGGCGCTGCTCGCGGTGCTGGTCGGCTTCACCGCCGCCACGCAGGACATCGTCATCGACGCCTGGCGGATCGAAGCCGTTGACGAAAGCCGGCAGGGGGCGATGGCGGCGGCCTACCAGTGGGGCTACCGCATCGCCATGATCGTGGCCGGCGCCGTGCCGCTGATCCTGGCCGACAACTACGGCTGGAACCTCTCCTACGCCGTCATGGCCGGCCTCATGGGCGTCGGCGTGGCGGGCGTTCTCTTTGCCCCGCGCGAGACCGCCCACTCGATCCGCCCCATCCCGGTCGGTGACGTCCCGTCGCGTCCGGCTCTGGAGATCGTCGAATGGCTGGCGCGCCTCGCCGTTATCGCCGTCGCCGCGCTGATCGTCGGCTCGGGCCTCACCGGCAAGCCCGACCTGCTGCTTTCCATCCTGGGGTCTCCCGCCGCGCTGTCGCCGCTCGGCGAAGCCTGGACGGCCGACGAGACCGGCGTCTTTGTCCAGTTCGCCGCCGTGGTCGCGGGCCTGCTGCTGCTGGTCGCCGCCTGCTGGCCGCTGCCGGGATTCAGGACGCGGCCGGGCGCCTATCTCGCCGGCTCGTTCGGCGAGCCGCTGATGGACTTCTTCCGCCGTTTCGCGGGCGTGGCGGCGCTGATCCTGGCGCTGATCTGCCTCTACCGGGTCAGCGACTTCGTCCTGAACATCATGAACCCCTTCTACCTCGACCTCGGCTTCACCAAGACCGAGGTGGCCGAGGTGCGGAAGGTGTTTGGGGTCATCATGTCGATCCTCGGTGTCTTCTTCGGCGGGCTGGCGGTGGCGCGGCTCGGCCTCATGCGCTCGCTGATCATCGGCGCTTTCGCGGGCCCCCTGAGCAACCTCGTCTTCGCCTGGCTGGCGACGCAGGGGCCCGAACTCAGCGCGCTGTTCGTCGCCATCGGCATCGACAACATCGCCTCAGGTTTCGCCGGCACCTGCCTGATCGCCTACATGTCCAGCCTGACGAGCGTCGGCTTCACGGCCACCCAGTACGCGCTGTTCTCGTCGCTCTATGCGCTGCCCGGAAAGCTGATCGCCTCGCAGTCGGGCCGCATCGTCGAAGGGGCCGCCCGCAGCGCTGACGCCGGGGGCATGGCGGCTTCCCTGAAATCCCTCTTCGTCGGCCTGCCCGAGGGCGCGCTGGTCGAAGGCGCGGCCAAGACCGGGGTGACCCCCGCGGCGCTCGGCAGCGGCTACGTCACCTTCTTCCTCTATTCGACGCTGATCGGCGTCGCGGCCATCGTCCTGGTCTTCATCGTCTCCCGGCGGCAGCCTCAGGTCGTCAAACAGACCACCT
Organism: uncultured Caulobacteraceae bacterium; assembly: GCA_946482375.1. The sequence continues at coordinate 14,720 of CAMLRH010000028.1, forward strand.
GAGCGACGCGCAGGTCGCGGCGCAGGCTGTCGGCGACGCGGCCGTAGTTCTCGACGTTGACCGGCTCGCCGACCGCGTAGGTCGCCGGCCGCTGACCGGCGATCTGGAAGGCGGTCTGCACTGTCTCGGGCGCGGTGGTGTAGATGCGCCCACGCCTGGGCGACTCGGCGATGGTGACGCCGACGACCCGGCCGCTGGCGTCCAGCGCCGGCGCGCCCGACAGCCCCGCCAGCGAGCCGCGCAGACCGTCCGTGCGGCCGATCTCGGCCCACACCAGCACCGGCTCGGTCCGGGCGCCGCGGCCGCGAACGACCAGGTTCTCACGTCCCAGCAGCCGCGAAGCCGCCTCGCCCGGCCGGCCCTGCGGAAAGCCCGGGTGATAGGCGAGGTCGCCCTTGCGCAGCGGCCGGTCGATGGCGAGCGGCATGGCCGGCGCCCCGCCGTCGGAGGTCAGCACGGCCGCGTCGCCGCTCGGGTCGATGGTGACCTTGACCGCCACGCCCCGACCCTCGGCGACGACCAGCGCGGTCTGCCCACAGCCCTCGACGACGTGTCGGGCCGTCAGCCACACGCCACTGTCGGCCACCGAAAAGGCGGTGCCGGACCCCGGCTGTGTCTCATCGGCGACATTGACCACCACGGAGGGGTCGAAGGGCGACGACGGCCCCAGCGGGCGGGCGCGGCTGGAGCGTGATGGTATCGGCGCTCCATCCGAGGTTGCGCACCA
>CAMLRH010000029.1 GCA_946482375.1 uncultured Caulobacteraceae bacterium
TGGGATGTCTCGGGCGCGGCGGTCTGGCGGCCGCTTATGACGCAGAACATCGTCCTGCGCGGCTCGGTCGCCGTGTTCGAGCCGGGCGACGGTTTCGGCGACCTGTTCACCAGCAAGGACGAGGACGACCGCTACTACTCGGTCCTGCTGAACGCGGTGCTGAGCTTCTGATGCGCGCGGGCTGGCTCATAGGGGCGCTGGCCATGCTGGCGCTGGGCGGCGGCTCCATCGCCGCAGAGGCCGAGAGGGCCGTCGAGCGCGTTTATGTGAAGGCGCCGTCCGCGCCGCGTAACCAGACGCCCGAGCAGGCGCAGGCCAAGAGCGCCGGCTGCGTCACCTGCCACTCGCCGTTCGACGCCTTCACCATGCACAAGACGCCGGCGGTGGTGCTGGGCTGCACCGACTGCCACGGAGGCGATGCGACGGCGACCGTGAAGGAGCAGGCCCACGTCCTGCCGCGCTATCCGGAGAGCTGGCACTACCCCAGCGCCGCCAATCCCAAGCAGAGCTACACGCTCCTGAACCGCGAGGCGCCGGAGTTCGTCCGCTTCGTGAACCCGTCGGACTACCGCGTGGCGCGCGAGGCCTGTGGGTCCTGCCACATGCCGCTGATCGAGGCGGCGGAACGGTCGCTGATGGCGACGGGGGCGATGTTCTACGCCGCGGCCGCCTACAACAACGGCATCCTCAAGGACAAGACGCCATTCCTCGGCGAGGCCTACACTCGCGACGGCGAGCCCGCGAAGATCGTTTCGCCGGGCGATCCGGCCGGAACGGTGACCGAGGCGGAGAAGGCAAGGGGCGCGCTGCCGACCCTCTACCCGATGCCGACCTGGCACACGGTGCCGCCCGCCGACGTCTTCCGCGTGTTCGAGCGCGGCGGGAGGAACATCAACACCCAGTTCCCCGAGATCGGCCTGCCCAACGCGGCCGGTCAGACCCAGCGGGTCGAGGAGCCGGGACGGCCGGACATCCGCCAGTCGAACCGTGGTCCCGGCACCGGCCTGTCGGTGGCCATCCCGATCCTCAACATCCACAAGACCCGGCTGAACGACCCCTTCACCTGGTTCCTGGGGACCAACGACCAGCCGGGCGATTACCGATCTTCGGGCTGCTCGTCCTGCCATGTGGTCTACGCCAACGACCGCGAGCCTCGGCACAGCCTGACCTATGCCAAGTTCGGCCGCGACGGTCAGAGCGCCTCGGCCGACCCGACCATCGACAAGGCCGAGAGCGGCCACCCCATCCGGCACGAGTTCACCCGCGCCATCCCGACCTCGCAGTGCATGAACTGCCACATGCACCAGCCCAACATGTTCGTGAACAGCTACCTCGGCTACACGATGTGGGACTACGAGGCCGACGCCGACATCATGTGGCCGGAGAAGCAGCGCTATCCGACGGCCGAGGAAATCCGCAAGGTTCTCGACCGCAATCCGGAAGGCGCCGCGCCGCGGGGCAAGTGGGCGAGCCTCGACTTCCTGCGCAACGTCTATGACCTGAACCCGAAGCTGAAGGACGGCCAGTTCGCCGACTACCACGGCCACGGCTGGAACTTCCGGGCGGTGTTCAAGAGGAACCGCGACGGCGAACTGCTCGACGCCGACGGCAATGTCGTCGCGCCCGACGACCCTCAGAAATGGCGCAAGGACGGCGAGGGCCAGTTCGTCCCGGCGGGCGTGAACCCCGGCAAGGCGGTCCACATGATGGATATCCACGCCGAGAAGGGCATGCAGTGCGCCGACTGCCACTTCGCCCAGGACAGCCACGGCTCGGGCCTGATCATGGGCCAGGTGGCCGAGGCGGTGGAGATCGGCTGCAAGGACTGCCATGGCACGTCCAAGGCCTATCCGACGCTCAAGACCTCCGGGCCGGCCGCGCGGCCGGCGGGCAACGACCTGACCCTCCTGCGAAACCCCGACGGCAAGCGGCGCTTCGAGTGGGTCAACCGCGACGACCGCCGCGTGCTCGTCCAGCGCTCGATCATCGACCCGGACCTCGAGTGGGAAGTGTCGCTGGTTCGGGACTCAGTCGATCGCGCCAGCCCGACCTTCAACGCCAAGGCCGCGCGGGCGAAGCTGATGTCGAAATCGGGCCCCGGCGTGAAGTCGATGAGCTGGGGACCCGGCGTGAAGGATCTCGCCCACCCGGACGAGGAGATGGCCTGCTTCACCTGCCATACCGCCTGGACGCCGTCGTGCGGCGGTTGCCACCTGCCGATCGAGTCCAACTGGAAGACGCAAGGGCACAAGTACGAGGGCGAAACGACGCGGAACTACGCCACCTACAACCCGCAGGTGGCGCGCGACGACATGTTCCAGCTCGGCAAGCACCAGACGACCAAGGGCGGCATCATCGCCCCGGTCCGCTCGTCCTCGGCGCTGGTGCTGTCGTCGACCAACATCAACCGCGAGCGCATCTACGCCCAGCAGGCGCCGGTGGCCGCGTCCGGCTTCTCCAGCCAGGCCTTCGCGCCGCACTTCCCGCACACGGTGAGGAAGACCGAGACCAAGACCTGCTCCGACTGTCACGTCTCGGCGGCCAACGACAACAACGCCGTCATGGCCCAGCTCCTGCTGCTCGGCACCGGCTCGGTGAACTTCGTCGGCCTGAACGCCTGGGTCGGGCTGGAAAAGGGGATCGAGGCCGTCCGCGTCACCGAATGGAGCGAGCCGCAGGCGGTGTTCGGCTCCTACCTGCACCGCTACGCCTACCCTGACTTCTACAAGGCCCACGTCGAGAAGAACGGCCGCGAGCTGATCGACTGGACGCGAACGACGGCCGACCCCGACTACGACGAGGAGATCGCCAACGTCGTGCAGGCCACCGGCGGGCAGGCCCGCTGCCTGCAGCTGCGCGGCGAGTACATGTTCGTGGCCGAGGGCAGGGGCGGCTTGCGCGTCTACGACGTCGCCTCGATCGCCAACAAGGGCGTCTCCAAGCGCATCCTGACCGCGCCGTTCTCGCCGCTCGGGCACGATACCCAGGTCGCGACGAAGAACGCGACCTGCATGGCGCTCGCCACCAATCAGCCGGTCGCGCCGACCCGCAACACGCCGGAACTGCGCGCCGCCAACCAGGAGCAGCCGTTCCATCCGATCTACAGCTACGCCGTCGTCACCGACGCCGAGGAGGGGCTGGTGCTGGTCGACGTGACCACGCTGGCCGACGGCGAGCCGCGCAACAACTTCCTCAAGCGCGCGGCGACCTGGAACGCGGGCGGCGCGCTGAAGGGCGCCCGGCACGTGACCCTCGCCGGTCACTACGCCTACATCGCCGCCGACGCTGGGCTCGTCGTGGTCGACCTCGACGATCCGCTGAAGCCGAAACACGTCGCTACCGTGCCGCTGGACGGCGCGCGGGCCTCGGCGTTGCAGTTCCGCTACCTGTTCGTGACGACGGCGAAGGGTGTCGAGGTCGTCGACGTGACCCGCCTGTCCGGCCCGACGCTGGTTCCAGGCGCGGTCGTTCCGCTGGCCGACGCCCGGCGCATCTACGTGGCCCGGACCTACGCCTATGTGGCGGCGGGCGCGGACGGCCTTGTCATCCTCGACGTGAAGAATCCCGAGCGACCGAAGCTCCACGAGCGGGTCTCCTTCGACGGCCGCCTGAACGATGCGCACGACGTGATTGTCGGCGCCACCAACGCCTCGCTGTTCGCCTATGTCGCCGACGGCCGGAACGGGCTGAAGGTGATCCAGCTGACCAGCCCGGCGACCCAGCCCAACTTCTACGGCTTCTCGCCGGCGCCGAAGCCCGAACTGATCGCCTGGGCGCGCACCCCATCCCCGGCGCTGGCGCTATCGCGCGGCCTCGACCGCGACCGGGCGGTGGATGAAACCGGCTGGCAGATCGCCGTCTTCGGCCGCATCGGCTCGCGGCCCTTCACTCGGCCCGAGATGGAGCGGCTATTCCTCGGCTGGGACGGGACGCCCTACCGCGTATCGGACGAACCGTCGCTGGCCGACTGGGTCCCGTAGGCCCCGCGCTCCTCGAACTGGTGACGGATGAAGGGCTGGACCTTGTCGGTGTAGGTGGCCAGCACCTCGTCGTCCTCGGCGCGGCCGAGGTGGCTGACCAGCCGCTCGCCGGTCCACAGATGGAGCGCGTAGGCCGGCGGCTCGGCGACGATCAGCGCGCGGCCGTCGGGGCGGTCGGGGTCCATGGGACGCAGATCCAGCGTCACCTGCGGCGCCGTCGAGGGGCAGACGATCAGCGTCGTCTCCGCCCACGAGCAGGTGATCTGGCGGTGGATGTGGCCGCCGACGGCGGCGACGACTTGCCGATGGCGTGAGACGACCGCCGCCAGCCGTTCGGCCCACGGCTCGCCGGGCGCTATCGTCATCCAGTCGATGCCGGTTTCGATGGGCGGGTGGTGCAGGACGACGAGGGTGGGGCGGTCGGACTCCGACAGCCGCGCCTCCAGCCACGCCGCTCGCGCCTCGCAGAACGAACCGCCGTGGCGGCCTTCCTCGAGCGTGTCGAGCACCACCAGCCGCAGCGGCCAATCCTCGACGACGTACTGGACGAAACCCTCGTTGACCGGGACTTCCGGGAAGGCGGTGCGGAAGTTGTCGCGCAGGTCGTGGTTGCCCAGGCACGGGATGACCGGCGCCGGAATGCGGGCGAACGCCTCGCGCAGCCGCTCGTAGGCGTCCGGCGCGCCGAGGTCGGTCAGATCTCCCGTCGCCAGCACCAGGTCGGGCTTGTGGACCATGACCGCGGCGATCGCCTTTTCCAGCCGCTGCTGGTTCAGCTCGTTCGGGTCGCCGGGAACGAAGCCCAGGTGCAGGTCGGTGATCTGAGCGATCAGCATCGTCATTTCTCGGTGGCTTCGAAGACGCCGTCCCAATCCCTCGGCGGCGGCGACTTGCGGTAGGCGGCGATGCGGCCGGCGTAGAGATTCGCCGTCGCATCCAGCCCGAAGGGACCGTGCAGCGCTTCCAGCGCGGCCTCGGCGCCATCCCAGTCCTGGGCGCGGTAGGCGGCCAGCATCAGCGCCTGCTTCCCGGCCAGTTCGCGGAAATCGACGCTGTCGGCCATTTCCGGCGGACCCATCAGCGCGAACAACCGCTCGGGCGTGTCGCGGCCGACCACCCGGACGACGTCCAGTTCGACGACCGCGAAGTCGTCCAGCCGGCGCGCCAGCGTCTCGCCCATCATGATCGGCACGCCATAGACCTTGGTCATCCCCTCGATACGGGATGCGAGGTTTACGGTGTCGCCGATGAGCGAATAGTTGAGCCGCTGGGTCGACCCCATGTTTCCGACGCAGCAGGGGCCGGTCGAAAGGCCGATGCCGATTTTCACCTCACCCGGCCAGACCTTGCCCGCCGCGCCGATGTTGGCGGCGTTCAACGCCTTCAGCCGCGCCACCATCTCAAGCGTCGCCAGCGCGGCGTTCTTCTCGTGCTCGGGGTCGTCCAGCGGGGCGTTCCAGAAGGCCAGGATGGCGTCGCCGATGTACTTGTCGATGGTCGCCTTGCGGGCCAGCAGCACCTCGGTCATGGGGGTGAGGAACTCGATCAGGAAGCTGATGATCTGCTGCGGGCTCAGGCGCTCGGAAATGCGCGAGAAGCTCCTGATGTCGCAGAACATCACCGTCATCTCGCGTTCCTCGCCGCCGAGTTGCAGTTGGCTCGGGTCCCTGGCGATGCGCTCGACGAGTTCGGGCGACAGGTAGCGGTCGAAGGCGTTCCTGATGTAGGTCCGCGCCCGCTCCTCCCGGTAGAAGGAGAAGGCCGTGCCGGCGATGTAGACGCCGACCAGCCCCAGCGACGGCACGGTCGGGTCGACCAGCAGGCCGTTCTCGAAGGCGATCCACGATCCCGACATCACGCTGCCCAGCGCGATCACGGCCGCCACGCCGCCCCTGATCGCGCCGAGCCACGGCAAGGTCAGCGACAGCACGATCCCCGCCAGCAGCAGGGCGAAGCGCTCGACGCCGGAAGCCCAGTCCGGTCGCACCAGGAACTTGCCGAGGATCATCTGCTCGACCGCCTGGGCGTGGACGATGACGCCGAGCTCGCGGTCGCGCACCGGCGTCGAGACGAGGTCGCGCAGGCCCGCCGCGCCGGTCCCGACGAAGACGATGTGGCCGCCGAACAGCCGCTCCATCTCGGCCTGCGGCAGCTGGCCTTCCAGGATCTTCCAGGCCGGCACGATCCGCTCGGGCCGGGGTCCGGTGTAGTACATCCACAGCTCGCCGTTGGGCGTCGTCGGAACCTCGAAGGCGCCAACCTTGATGGCGACGACGCCGGGCGCGCCGCCGCCCATCTCGCCCGAGCCGTCGGTGCTCTTGACCATGATCGCGCCCGCGCCCTGCGCCACCCGCAGCGCCTCCAGCGACAGCGACGGCGCCATCTCGCCGTCGAGGTCGGCGAGCAGGGGCGCCGAGCGGACGATGCCGTCGCGGCCGCCGACGATGCTGACGAAGCCGACGCCGGCCGCGCCCTCGACGATCTGCGGCAGCGGCAGGATCGAGCCCCTGAAGTGCGGCAGGCTCTGGTTCGGCGCACCGCCGGAGGTCGCGAACCCCGCCTTGGCCGGCGGCCGTGCGCCGTTTGCGTCACGCGTCAGGAAGAAGCCCATTACCGATGGCGTCCGCGCCATTGTCTGACCCATCAGGACGTCGTGGTCGGGAAGCGCCGCGATTTCGTCGTACGAGCCCCTGGCCTCCGGATTGCGCCGCAGTATCTCGACTGCCCGCGCCGGCGAGGTGCGGTCGGGCTCGGAGAAGACGATGTCGAAGGCGATGGCGGAGGCGCCGGCGTCGGTCAGGGCCTGCGTCAGGCGGGCGACATCGGTGCGCGGCCACGGCCATTGGCCGAGACGCGCCAAGGTCTCTTCGTCGATGTCGACGACGCGCACCGGGGCGTCCTCGTACTCGCGCGGCTCGGCCCGCTGGTAGGTGTCGAACAGGAGATTGCCGAGCTGGGTCAGCGCCGGGACTTCGGCCACATGCAGCGCCAGCAACAGGACCGTGACGACGAGCCCGGGGATGGCCGTGACCAGCCAGTTCGGCAATCTGCGCCATAGGGCCGCAGCGCCAACTTGGCCCTCGTCAGCCATGTCGTACGTCAGACATCAGCGCCCCGCCCGAATCCGCCTAATCTTGTAGCTGTCGGAGCGTGGCAGTAAACCGCGAACCGGGTTAAGCGAGCTGTCGGGGCCGCGAGGGGAAAGATCATGAAATCGCGAAGGGCGCCGCTGAAGGCGCTTGTGACGGGCCTGCTGCTGTCGGCGGCCATCTCCGTGCCGGCCGTGGCGGCGCCGACCATCGAGGACGTCATGGCCGCGCCGGACGATCTGGCGCTCAACCTCGCCTTCGCCAAGGCCGAGGCCAACGGCGGCGACCTGCTCAGCGCCGCCGGCGCGCTGGAGCGCATCCTGTTGGCCCAGCCCAACGCCCACCAGGCGCGGCTGTTCTACGCCGCCGTCCTCTACCGGCTTGGTGACTATCAGGGCGCCCGCCAGCAGCTGCGCCAGCTCGACTCCGTCGAACTGACGCCGCTGCAGCGGGCCGAAAAGGAGCGCTACGAGCGCTCGATCGAGAAGCGCCTCGCCCGCTTCGAGTACACCGGCCAGATCGCCGCCGGCCTGGCCTGGCAGGAGGATGCGCGGGGCGCCTACGACACCATTCTCGAGTTCTTCGATCCGCTGATCGACGAGGAGGAGGGGACGGCCCAGGTCTATTCCGGCCGCATCGACGCCCAGTACAAGCTGCGCCCCGAGGGCGAGTACGCCATCTACGGCTCACTGGCCGGCTACCATCAGCAGCAGATCGACGGTCCTGAGACCGAGTATCAGCGCGGCGAGCTGCGCGTTGGTCTCAAGCACGTCGGCCGCATGAAGGCCTGGAACGCCGGGGTCGTGGCCCGCAAGGTCCGCCTGTTCCAGGAAGACTACATGACCGAGGTCGGAGCCGAGGCTTCGTTCCACAAACGGATCAACACCGCCACGACCCTCCATCTGTCCGGCGAGGCGGTGTCGCAGGAGTTCGACAACGAGCCGGCGTCGCTGGTGTTCTTCGGTGGTTTCCGAGACGGTTCGCGCACCGAGGTGAACCTGGGCGCCACCCACCGCTTTTCCTCGCGCTCCATCCTGTCGGCTTCGGCGGGTTACGAGTGGAAGGAAGCACAGCGCGAGCCCTGGTCCTATGAGGCGCCGTCGTTCAGCGCCAGCTACGACCACCTGTTCGGCCGCGGCGCCTACGCCAGCCTGAATGGCCAGGTCCGTAACGTGAAGTACGCCGAGGAGGACATCTTCCTGTTCAACTACGACACGTTCGAGCCGACGCGACGCGAGGATTGGCGCACCTACGGCCGGCTTGCGGTCGGCGCCCCGATCAGCGCCTTTACGCCCCAGGGCGCGACCGGCGACTTTCGCGAGGACATCAAGATCGAAGGCTCGGTGAACTATACTGGTCGCGAGACCGAACCGCCGCTCGCCGACTGGAACGGCTGGGGCGCCGAGCTCCGGCTCATCTGGCGCTTTGGCCGCTAAAGGGAGACCCAGACAATGAAGCTCATGCTTTCGGTTTCGCGCGTCGCCCTCGCCGCCACCGTGGCGCTGGCCATGGCCGCGCCCGCGGCCTCCCAGTCGATCGGCGTCAACGCCGCCATCAAGAACCAGGTGCGCCTGAAGACGGCGTCCGACAGCGCGCTGCGGCCCGCCGTCCTGCGCGAGGCCGTCTCGCTCGGCGACCAGACCGCGACCGGCGCGGCCAGCGCCCTGCAGGTGCTGCTCAAGGACAAGTCGATGTTCACCGTCGGGCCCAACGCCCGCATGACCTTCGACCGCTTCGTCTATGACCCCAACCGGGGCACCAGCGAAGTGGCGGCTTCGGTCGCCAAGGGCGCCTTCCGCTTCATGTCCGGCAAGACCACGCCGAACGCGCGCAAGACCATCAACACGCCCGTGGGCTCCATCGGCGTGCGCGGCACCATCGTCGAGGGCGTGGTCGGCTCCGACGTGCTCGAGGTGTTGGGTGGGGAGGCGGGCCTGCCGGCGCTGGGCGGCGATCCCGAACAGCTCGGCCTGTTCGTCCTGCGGGGACCCAGCCGCAAGACCTCGGGCTTCGACACCCCCGGACTGATCGACGTCACCATCGGCGACCAGACGATCACGCTGGACCACCCCGGTCAGGCGATCCTGTCGGTCGGCGGACACTTGTTCGGCCCGTTCGACTTGTCGGACGCCGCCTTCGACAAGCTCAGCCATCTGCTGCGCACGGCCCCGACCGGCCCCAGCGACGACTCCAACATCGACCTGGTGTCGGCGACGGTGGCTTCGGGCGACGCCCTGATCGACGGCGAGGATGGCGAGTCGCTGGACGGCGAGGACCTCTTCGATCCCACCGACATCGAAACCTTCGAAACGCGCGGCGGCGGCCAACTCGAAGGCCCCAGCGACTGCGTACAGTGCTTCAGCGACGGGCCGTAGTAGGCGTCTTGCGCGCCGGCGTTCCCGGCGCGTGATAGCTGTGGCACTCCGAGCATTCGGCCCCGGCGGGCGCATGGACCTGCGCCTTGGTCTTGCCGTGGCAGTCGGCGCATTTGCTGATCGACGCCAGCAGCAGGTCGGCTGAGGTCTCCGACTTGTCGGCCGCATGGCAGGTCCCGCAGAGCGGCTGACCCTTGGCGTCCTTGCGGTGTTCGGGAAGGCTGTGGTCGAAGGCGCCGCGCGGCAGGAAGCGGTCGTTCAGGTGCACTGGCTCGACGCGATAGCCGTCCGCCGCCGCGCTGACCGTGTGGCAGTCGATGCAGGCGCCGCCCTCCGAGAAGGCCGCTCGCACCTTCGCCGCCGCGTCGGCGCCGAAGGCCGAGCGGTAGGCCGCCTCGACCTTCTTCGGATCGCCGTGCGGCAGGCGGCGGAAGGCATTGCCCACCTGGATGTAGCCGATCGAATGGCAGTCGGCGCAGTCGCGCTCCATCTGCACCGGCGCGAAGCCGCGACCGCTCTTGTCGGGCTTGTGGCAGTCGCCGCAGTCGAGGGGGCGGCCGTACTTCGCCAGCGTCGTCGCCATGCGCGCCGGTCCGCCGGTCGGGGAGACGTGGACGCGGTGCGGGAAGACGAGGCCGGAGCGTTCCTTCGGCCGACCGGCCAGCGCCATCCGCTCCAGCTTCGGTTCGGCCGGCGAAACGGTGACCAGCGGCCGGAAGTCCGGGTGCTTGCCCCAGTCGCCGACGTCGGCGAGGTCGGTGTCCTTCAGCCGGCCCTTCAGGTCGGCGTGGCAATCGCCGCAGTCGTTGACCGCGACCATCGCGGGGATCTTGGTCTTCGTGGCGCCGTGCTCGACATGGCAGCTCCCGCAGCGGTCATCCGGACGGTTGAAGGCGCGCCGCGCCATCGCCTCGACCCAGCCGCCAAGGTCGCGGGGCAGGGGTGTCCCGTGCAGCAGCCGCTCGGCGTCCGCGTGCGTGCTGACGAAGCGCGGCGGGTGCGGACTACCCTTCGCCCGCACGTCCGCCGAAACCCGTTGCAGCATCGACGGCGACCGCTTCGCCTCGTGGCAACTCATGCAGGCGTCGTCGCGGACGGCGACGAACGCCTTCACGTGGCAGGACTGGCAGTCGTCCTCGAGGAAGGCGTGGGCCTGGCTGAGCGGGCCGCTCGACCATTGGCTTTCGGCGTTCAGCTTTTCCCGGCCAATGAAATAGCCGGTGATCGGGAAGGCCAGCCCGATGGCCAGGAACAACACCGCCAGCCCCCACGCCAGCCCGCGTTTGCTGACGCCCGATCCGGCCAGGGAGAAGACGCGGCGTTCATCGGTGGAAATGGCCTCATCCGCCGTCTCGTCACGAGCGACAGTGACGACGATGTCCACGCCCTCGGCGGTCAGTGTCAGGCGATAGGCGCCGAAACCCACCACCGGCGCGTCGGCCAGTTTCAGTTCGGCGCGGGTGACTTCCTCGCCGTCGACCTCGAAGCCGCTCTGGCCCAGCGCTTCGACCTCGATGCGGCCGGGCTTCGTCACCCGCAGCCGCGCGTGCCGCAAGTTCACCGCCAGGTCGCTCAGCTGGATGTCGGCATCTGCGCCGCGGCCGATGACCGGCTCGGCGGTCGTCAGTTCGCGGGTGCGGACGATCTCGCCGCCTCCTGCGCGCTGTGCGATCTGGCGAAGGACGAAGCTCACCGCCGCCTCACCAGTAGAAGAAGACGCTGACGATGTGCGCCGTCAGCGCGACCAGCAGCGCGATGGTCGCGGGCACATGGACGTAGAGCCAGACCTCCAGCAGCGCGCGCAGGCGGATGTGCCGCCGCGCTCGCCCCAGCGCCGCCTCCTTGCGGACGAGCAGGGCGGCGACCTGCTCCAGCGCCGGATCGCGCCTGGCCTTCTCCAGCGCGCGGCGATTGCCGCAGTCGCCATAGCCGCCCGAAAGCCGCCGCCACATGCCGCCGCCGAGTTTCGTCTCCTCCAGCGACAGCCGCACGATCTCCGCCTGCGCCTGGCCGAGCGGCTGGGCGGCGCGGTGGAGTTCGCGGTCGATGCCGCGCAGCTGCTCCAGCATCTGCGCCTCGGTCAGTTCGGCGCGGTTTTCGCTGAGCTTCTTCGGCAGACGGGCATAGGCGACGACCCCGAACACCCCCGACGCGATCACCAGCACCATCAGCGCATAGGCGGCGGTGTGGATGTTCCAGCCGAACTGGAAGCCGGTGTGCAGGGTGGCGATGACGATCAGCGACGAGCCCAGATAGACGTGGGCCGAGGTCCAGGCCTTCAGCGACCAGCGGCCCGGCGTCATCGCCCGCTTGCGCACCCCTAGCGCCGTCAGCCACACGATCAGCGCCGCGCCGATGCTCCCCAGCGTGTAGCCAAGCCAGCTGCCGCCGTTCGGACGCGGCTGCACATCGACCAGCAGGTAGACGGCCATCGCGGCGACGCTCAGCACCGTCGCGACCTTCAGCCAGCGATAGCCGCCGTGCCGAAGGAAGCCTTCGTGCCGTATCGCCCCTCTCGCCCCGGAAGCCGCCAAGCTAGTCGCGCCCTCGCTCAAGCAGGGCCACCGACAGGAAGTTCTCCGGGGAAACCCGGATCGCCGCGCCGGTCGGGCAAGCGCGCACGCAGGCCGGGCCGCCCTCGATCCCCGAGCACATGTCGCACTTGATGGCGACCTTCGCCGCGTCGGCCCTGGCGTGCTTTTCCTTCCATTTCTTGTCGGGTTCCCCCGGCCCCGGCCCCCGACCGAACAGCAGCCATTCCAGCAGGCCGGGCTTTTCCGCCGGGACCTTGTCCATGCGGATGACGCCATAGGGACAGGCGCGCTCGCAGTTGCCGCAGCCGATGCAGGTTTCGTCGATGAACACCTCGCCGTCCGGCCCGCGATGGATGGCGTTGGGCGGGCAATCGGTCATGCAATAGGGGTGTTCGCAGTGCCGACACGACGTCGGCACGTGCAGGTGGGCGTAGGTGCGCCCGGCCTCGCGGTCGAGGCGCGACAGCCCGTCGTGGCTGTCGGCGCAGGCCTTCTCGCAGTTGTCACAACCGACGCAGAGGGTTTCGTCGATGAGCAGCACGTCGGTCGCCTCGCCGATGCCCTGCTCGACGAGGAAGCCGGCCACCGACGAATAGAGGTCGACGACGCCGCCGAAGCCCGCCTTCTGGCTCTCGATGAAGCCGTTGACCTTCTGCCGCGAGGCCATCTCGGCCTTCATCTTGGCCAGCAGCTGCGGCTTCTTCTCCAGCAGGCGGCGGAAGAGGTCGCCGTCGAGCTTGATGACCTCCGAGCGGATCGCCGCGCGCACCGTCGCTGTCCGCCTGCCGCCGTCGATCAGCGCCATCTCGCCCGAGTAGGAACCGGCCGGGACGTAGGACAGGAACACCGGCTTGCCGCCGATCTCCTTCTCCACCGTCATCGAGCCGGAGCGGATGATGAAGATGTCGTAGCTGTCCTCGCCCTCGCGGATGATGGCCTCGCCAGGCTTGACGGTCAGCACCTGAGCGCTCGCCAGCACCTCCTGCACGTCGGCGGCCGACAGGCCCGAGCCGAAGATCTGCAGCAGCTGGCGCTCGGTGGTGATGCGGTTGACGGTCTCGCGGGCCTCGGGGACCTGCGCCATCAACTTCAGCGCGGCCGTGCGGGGGATTTCGATGACGACGGCGTCCTCGCCCGCCCGGATGGTCGCCCCGCGACGGCGGCCCGAGATCAGCCCGACCTCGCCGAAGATGGAGCCCGTCCCGATCGGCACGGTGATCGAAGGGTCGTTCGGGTTCACCTCCACCAGCACCGAGCCGGAAGCGATGCCGAACAGCGACGATCCCACCGCGTTGCGCTCGAAGATCACCTCGCCCCGGCGATAGGCGCGCACCTCGGAGTCGAGCAGGAATTCCCGCATCTGCAGCGGCGACAACCCGCGCAGGATCTCGACTTCAGCCCGCAGGAATTCGAGCCAGTCGGCGACGCCGCGGCGGCCGGGCAGGCCCCTCAGCTTGGCCTCCAGTATGGGCTCGTCAGCGGGTTTCAGGCCCGTGTTTCCTGCAATGAACTCAACGACGTCGTGGCCCTGGTTCATGCAGTGCTTGATCAGTGGATAGCCCGCCAGCGCGCCGATGACGTAGAGCCCCGGCACGGTCGTCTCGAACGTCGGCGACAGCTTGGGGAAGGCTCCGGGGCCATCGCCCGTGAACTGCGCGCCGATCCCCTCGACGAACTTGCGCGGCGGCGACGAACCCAGCCGCGCGATCACTCGATTGCAGGGAAGCCGCGCCGCGCCTTCGGGTGTCTCGACGGTGATGAAGCCGGGCTCAACCTTGGCCGGACTGGCGCTGACCAGAATCGACATTCGCCCGGCGTCCCGCGCCGCCATCAGCAGCTTGACGTTGGCGTCCTTGGCGCGGGCGAAGTCGGCGGAGCGGTTGAGGATGGTCACGACGTTGCCTTGCGCCGCGTCCGCCGCCAGCCCCAGCGCGTTCTCGATCCCCGCGTCACCGCCGCCGACGACGACGATGTGCTCGTCGACATACTCGGCCGGGTCGTCGAGCTGGTACTGGATGTGGGGCAGGTCACCGCCCTCGCAGCGCATCAGGTTCGGGTTGCCCTGGGTGCCGATGGCCAGCACCACGGTCTCGGCCTCGATCACATCCCCGTTCGAGAGCTTGATGGCGAAGGCGCCCCTTTCGCCGGTGACGCCCACCACCTCCGCGTGGAAGCGGACGTTGAGCTTTGCCGTCTCCGCTCCGTCGTTCCAGGCCCCCAGCACCGCCTCGCGCTTGCCGGCCGCGAAGTCGAGATCGGCCCGCAGCACCAGCTGGGCCGGCGTCGCCATGACGTGCTTGCCCTTCTGATAGCGGTAGATGGTGTCGGAGAGGTGGTCGGTCTTCTCGAGCAGGACATGCGAAAGGCCGAGCCTCGAGGCATGGCTCGCCGCGCTCAGGCCCGCTGGCCCCGAACCGACAATCGCGACCCGATACTTTTCCGCCACGCCCCAAAATCCCCGGGCGGCCCGCGCCCAATTCCGGCCGGTGCGCTCGTTTTGGCCATTTCGCCTCTACGCCCGGACCGCTAGAAGTCCCCCCGGGACTATGGGGCGAAACGGTAAGTAATGGCAGCCGAAATCGGCCATCTGGCCCTGATCCTGGCCTTCGCTCTGGCCTTCGTGCAGGCGGTGGCGCCCCTGTACGGCGCCCACCGGGGTGAACCTCGGTTGATGGCGCTTGGCCGCGCGGCCGCGGGGCTGCAACTCGGCATGGTCGCCATCGCGTTCGCGAGCCTGGCGGCCGCCTACCTCTACATGGACTTCTCGGTGGCGCTGGTCGCCCGCCACAGTCACTCGACTCAGCCCGCCGTCTATCGACTGGCCGCCACCTGGGGGAGCCACGAGGGCTCGATGCTGCTCTGGGTGCTGATCCTCGCCATCTGCGGCGGCGCCGTCGCGCGCTTCGGCCAGAACCTGCGCGAGACGCTGCAAGCGCGCGTTATCGGCGTGCAGGGGATCATCGGTTTCGCCTTCCTCGGCTTCCTGCTCTTCACCTCCAACCCGTTCACGCGCCTCGACCCGGCGCCGTTCGAGGGGACAGAGCTGAACCCGCTGCTGCAGGACCCCGGCCTCGTCGCGCACCCGCCGATGCTCTACCTCGGCTACGTCGGCTTCTCGGTCGCCTTCGCCTTCGCCATCGCCGCCCTGATCGAGGGCAGGGTGGACGCCGCCTGGGCGCGCTGGGTGCGGCCGTGGGTGCTCGCCGCCTGGATCGCGCTGACGCTCGGCATCGCGCTCGGCAGCTGGTGGGCCTACTACGAGCTCGGCTGGGGCGGCTGGTGGTTCTGGGA
>CAMLRH010000030.1 GCA_946482375.1 uncultured Caulobacteraceae bacterium
GAACGCGTGTATAGGGGAAACCCTATCGAGGGTTCGAATCCCTCTCTCACCGCCACCTAGTCCATACAGCTAGTCTCTGCCCGGCGGGTACTGGCAGGTTAACTTCGTCTAGGCGCAAGAGCCCTCCCCTGCCCCACCGGTCAGGCGGCGGCGGTGGCGGCCGTCCACGCCTGGTGAGCCTCACCTCTGCGGGAAAGCGGTGGCGCTTGTACGAGATCGGCTTCATGTCCCCTCCCCGGCGGAGGCGCCTTAGCCCCTTACCCAGAGACCGTTTAGCGTTTGCCTGCCAGCACCGACTGCAGACCGCGCAGGTCATAGCGGGTGGCGCTGGACGGCATTTATTATGTATAGATATATATGGTGAGCGCCGGCGCGGAAGTGCGGGCACAATCGAAGGTGCGGTCATAAACAAGCTTCTGCTGGGGCGTACGCGAAAGATTCCGGCTGGCGCGGGATCATTGATGGTCCCGCTGAACGACGCCGCGGTTCGAGCCCACGAGATGAAGCGAGCCCGTAGGCGCGCCTCGCTCATGCGCCAGACGGTTCGATGGCATTGGATCAGCGCGGCGATCTGCCTGGCAGGCATGCTCCTGTTCGCAATCACAGGCGTGACCCTCAATCACGCTGACGCCATTGAAGGCTCGCCAATTACGACCGAGCGCGCGGCAATGCTTCCCGCGGCGACCCTTGAAAGCCTGAGGCGCGCGCAGCCCGTAGACGGGCGGCTCCCTTTGCCTGTGCGCGCCTGGCTGTCTCGAGAAATGGGGCTGAAGGTTGCTGCGGAGGCGCAGGTCGAATGGACAGGCGAGGAGGCATACGTCGCGCTGCCGCGCCCGGGCGGCGACGGATGGTTGAGCATCGACGCCAGGTCGGGCAAGGTCCTGCACGAAAGCACCGCCAGGGGCGCGATCGCCTATCTGAACGATCTGCACAAAGGCCGAAACACCGGGACCGTCTGGAACTGGTTCATCGATATATTCGCCCTTGCAACGGTCGTGTTCTGCATCACCGGACTAATTCTCCTTCAATTGCACTCCCACAGCCGTGGACTGACATGGCCTTTGATAATTGGAGGATTTGCCGGCCCGCTATTACTCGCGTTGTTCTTTATTCACTGACGGGTTGACCATGCGCCTTATCATCCCCGCGGCGTTCCTTTCAGGACTCCTGGTTAGTCCAGCCATGGCGGCAGAGGTTCGCGTGACTGTCGAACTCCCTCGCCTACGGGTGATGGAATACTATCGTCCCTACACGGCCGTGTGGATCGAGAAACCGGACAGGACCGCGGTGCGAACTGTGGCTGTCTGGTACAACACCAGACTTCGTAATCAGAAGGGGACTGCCTGGTTAAACAACGTTCGTGAGTGGTGGCGAGCGACGGGTCGCCACCTCGAACTGCCCGCTGATGGCATCAGCGGCGCCACGCGTGCGCCAGGGGTCCACCAGATCGTCTTCAAACCGGGATCTGCAAAATTTGCCCGGCTACCGGCCGGGCGCTACCACTTGGTGGTGGAGGCCGCTCGGGAGGGAGGCGGGCGTGAAACCCTCCGGGTCCCCTTCCAATGGCCCGCCAGGTCAGCGCAGACCGCCTCAGCACGAGGCTCGCGAGAACTACGTTCAGTCGCGATCAGCATTCGGCCGTGAGGCAGGAAGGATGAGGCGGGTCGCCGTTCCTCTTGCGCTGTCCTTCTCGGAGCCACCCTCGGAGCAGGAGGTCATCCTGCGCGGACCCACGATGGGCGTCACGTGGGTGCTTACGGCGCTCTTGCCCCCAGCCCTTCCCGCCGCTCATGTTTCCAGAGAGGTCCAGGGCTGTCTCGACCGGATCGTGGCGCAGATGAGCACCTGGGAACCATCGTCCGAAGTCAGCCGATTCAATGCAGCTGACGCCGGAACCTGGCTGCCGCTCGCGCCGGAAACGCACCAGGTTCTGCACTGCGCCCTCAATTTCGCTCGGGGCAGCGACGGGGCCTTCGACCCAACGGTCGGACAACTGGTTGAGCTTTGGGGATTTGGCTCCGCCGGTCCTGTTGCGAGCCCTCCGTCGGCGGAAATCATCGCCGATTCGCTGGGCGCGGTGGGTTGGTACAAGTTGCGGGTCGATAGCGCCGGCGCATGCCTCCTCCAGCCTGGTGGCGTCAGATTGGACTTCTCGGGCATCGCTAAGGGTTTTGGCGTGGATGAGGCCGCGCGAGTATTGAAGCAATTGGGCGTCGACAATTTCCTGCTCGACATCGGGGGTGAGCTACACGGCGCAGGCGTAAAGGCGAACGGGGAACCATGGTGGGTTATGGTCGAGACGCCGCCGGGAATAGACTTGGCGGATGGTCCAATCGTTATCGCCTTGCACGACCTGTCGGTCGCCACGTCGGGCAGCTATCGCCGGAGCGCGACGTTCGACGGGCGCTCTTACAGCCACACCATCGACCCCCGTACGGGGCGGCCGGTGCCGTCCGGGACGACGTCAGTCACAGTCCTCCATCAACAATGCATGCATGCTGACGCGCTCTGCACGCTTCTGATGGTTCTAGGCGTCGAAGCCGGCTTCCAGTTCGCGGCTGCGTCGGGCGTAGCAGCCTACTTTTTGGCGATGACCGCGGGCGGTGTCGACGAACGCATCTCGCCGGCGTTTGCGGAGATGCTGATCTAGTCTCGACGGCGCTTGCCGATCAACTTGATCCGCCAAATGTTTTTCGGAGCCGAATTTCCAGCGTGCGACCCCAGGTGAGCTGGCGGCGGTCGATGTAGGTGAGAGGACTTGAAGCGCGGGGGCCGTCGTAGACCTCTCGTATTCTTTTCGAACCTCCCTCAGTCGCACTCTCCAGTTCGACCGTCAGCGTCAGGTCGGGGCGCGGCTTGTACTCGATGAAGGGCGTAACCCAGGTCGAAAGCTTGCGGGTGTCCTTCTCGCTCAGCCGATAGTCGGTTTCACGAAAGCCGCCGAACGCGTCGACGCCCCAGGTCAATTTCCAGCGCGGCAGGTCCTGCTTGAAGCGGACCTCCCAGTCGAGCGGGACCTGACCTGAGATTTCGCGCGGCTCGCCGGTGGCGGGATCGGTCACCCGCGACCAGCGCCAGGTGGCGGCGGTCTTCAGCTGGCCGCCGCTGACGCCGAGTTGTTCAAGCGGCAACGTCAGGCTGGCGGAAAGCTCGTCGCGACTCCCCGCGCCGATATTGGCCGGCGCGTCAGCCACCACCTCACCGTCGGCGTCCAGTACTGGCGCGCGATCAATGACATCGGACAGCTCGTAGCGGCGGATCGCGAGGATGGCCGCACCGCTCTTCCAGAACCGCCGTTCGTAGGCCGCTTCAGCCACCCAGGCCTGCTGCGGCCGCAGGTCCGGATTGCCGGCCAGCACGACGCCGGTGTTGATCAGCGATGAGGAGGCGACGAAGTCGTCGAAGTTTAGTTGGTCGACCTCGCGCTCGACCCGCAGGCGGACCTGGCTGGCAGGCGTGGGGTCCCAGGTCAGCGCCAGGCGAGGCTTTGTAAAGTGCAGGGTCTTGCCGGTGCTGACGTCGCCTTCGGATGCGATGTCAGAGGCTTCCTGGCGAAGACCGCCCTTGATGGTCCAGGCCGGGCGCGGGCGCCAGGTCGCGGTGGCAAAGGCTTCGCCGCGCTTTTCCTCGACCCGCACATTGGCGGCGGGCACCGGCACGACCACGCCGTTCTCGGTGAAGGCGGTGCGGCTGTCGAGGGTGTTGAGGGCGGCCTCGACGCCGACCTCCACCTCGAGGGTGCTAGACCGCCGCCACTGCAGCCGCCCCCTGGCGACCGACTCCGCCGTCTTGCGATCTAGATGGAAGTCGCGAACGACGCCTGGACCTTCGAAGAGGGCGATGGTGTCGGTGTCCTTCCATTGCTGGAAGCCGGTGACCTCCAGCCCGAGGTCGGCGGCCAAGTCCATCGTGTGCCGCGCGCCCAGTTCGGCTTGGAGCCTATCCTCGTCGGTGGTCTCCACCTCGCTCAGGCCAGTAAGGCGCGAACGCTCGACGAGCACACCCTTGTACGGGTTCAGCATGTAGGCCCCGTTCAGCCGAAGGCCGCCCCCCGCGAACGGCGTCTCCAAGGCCGCAGTAGCCCAGGTCCGCAGGGTGTCGGCCTCTCCGTCGATGTCTGAGAGCCGCAGCAGCGCGCCGGCCGCATCGCGCCGCTCGCGCATCCCGTCACCCATCATGTCGTCGGGGCGGCGACCCACCAGCAGCGACCCTTCCAACAGACGCTCGCCGCGCCGCCACTGGCCCTCCGCCTGGACAGTCGGCAGCACGCGGCCGTCGTAGACCAGGTAGGAACTCACCCCGGCCGCACCGGTAAAGCCGCCGCGGGTGCTGCGCACGACGTTGGCGACCACCGCGCGACCGCCCATGTCGATCCCGGGCGCGCCGCCACGGATCAGCTCGATGCGCACCACGGAGGACGCCGGGATACGCTTGAGGATCTCCTCGAGGGTGTCGTTCTTGGAAACCGGCGGCTTGCCGTCGATAAGCACGTTGCCGCCCGATCCAGCCAAGCCGCGCACGCTGTCACCGCGCTCGAACGCGAAGCCCGGAAGGCGGGTGACCATGTCGAAGGCGGTCGTCGGCGCGGCGGCGGCGAAGAAGGCTGGCGGATAGGTGATGACATCGGCGGGCGCCTGCGCCCAGGCCACGCTGGCCAGGAGTGAAACGAAGGCCGCAGCGGACGTTGCAGCCCCGGTAGCGCCTTTCGCCATTTCGCACTCCCCAAAGCGCCGGCCGGCGGCCGGATGCAGAGTCGTAATCAGGTGCAGTTATTTTGTATAGACATATGGTGAGGGTTTTGGCACTCCTTACAAGCGCCGCCGCTGGCCGGCTTGAGGGGAGACCGATCTTGAACCGCATCCCACTGCTCATCGCCCTCTGCGTCCTGGCCATAGCGCCGCCGGCGCTCGCCGACGGCCCCGCCGCGCCACCCACGGCCGCGCCGTTGACCGGCGCCGTCGCCGAGGCCGCCCAGGTGGTCGATGGTTTCAAGGCCGCCATGGCCGCCGGCGACGCCGACGCCGCCCTGGCCTTCCTGGCCGACGATGCGCTGGTGTACGAAGTCGGCCACGTCGAGCACTCGAAGGGCCAGTTCGCCTCGGATCACCTGCTGGCCGACATCGAATTCTCCAAGGCGGTGAACGGCGTTGTCACCCGCCGCGCCGGCCATGCGTCGGGCGACCTTGCCTGGGTCGCGTCCGAGGGCCGCACGACCGGCCGCTTCAAGGATCGCGACATCGACCGCATAACCACCGAGACCATGGTCCTGCGCCGGGATCCGCAAGGCTGGCGGATCGTGCACGTGCACTGGTCCTCGCGCGCTCCGACTCCCTGATCGTCCCGCCCACGCCACGGTCCTCGACGCGAGACCTGCCGGGCCTCGCGATCGAGGCCGCGCGTCCTCTCCTCCTGTCCGGAAACCATGTTCATGAGCCGCCTTGGCCTTTGCACCCTGCTGTCGCTGTTCGCATCGGAGGCGCTGGCGTCCGCCCGCGAGGACCCGCCGGTCAGTCTCTCCGCCGGCTACATCGGCGAGGTCTGGAGCGTTCGCGAGGGCGGCCTGGCGACCGGTGAGCGCTACCTCGACCACCTCGAGGCCGCAGTCGAGGCGGACCTGGACGCGCTAGTCGGCTGGCGCGGCGCGAGCGCCTTCGCCCAGGCCGTCTACAACAACGGCGAGAGCCTGACCGAGGACCTCATCGGCGACTTCCACGTGGTCAGCAATATCGACGGCGGCGGCCCTGCCCGCCTCTACCAGCTGTGGCTGGAGCAGCGCCTGCTGGACGACCGCGCGTCGATCCGGGCCGGCCTCTATGATCTCAACAGCGAGTTCGACACCACCGAGACCGGCGGGCTGTTCATCAACGGCGCCCACGGCATGGGCGCGGACTTCGGGCAGACCGGCGTAAACGGACCCTCCATCTATCCGGTCACCGGGCTGGCGGTGCGGGGCGAGTTCAAGGCGACCGACGCCTGGGCTGTGCGGGCCGTGGTCGCCGAGGGGATGCCGGGTTATCCAGAGCGGCCGGGCCGCACGGGCTTTGACCTCGACGAGGAGGAGGGCGCGCTGCTCGTCCTGGAGACAAGCTTCCAGGACGAACGCCGCAAATTCGCGCTGGGCGGCTGGCGCTACACCGCCGAATTTGAGTCCTTCGCGGGGCGCCTGCAATCGGGCAACGACGGCATCTACGCCCTGGCCGAGGGTCGGCTGTCCGGCGAGCCCGGCGGACGGGGCGCGGCCGCCTTCGTGCGCATCGGCCGGGCCGACAGCGCCTTCAACGCCATCGAGTCCTATCTGGGGGCCGGCATAAGCTACACTGGTCTGTTCGCCGCGCGATCCGAAGACCAGCTGGGCTTGGCCGTGGCCTGGTCCGAACTGGGTGAACCCTTCCTGGCGGCCGAGGCCGGCGCCGATCTGGTCGATAGGGAGGCAACCGTTGAGCTGACCTATCGCGCCGTGCTGAGCGAGCACGTCAGCCTGCAGCCGGACGTGCAGTATGTCTTCAATCCGGGCGGTCGCGACGGCGACGACGCGCTGGTCGTCGGCCTGCGGTTCGAACTCGCCTACTGATATTTTCGGGCAAACGAAGAAAGGGTTGGAGCGCCACGGCGCTCCAACCCTTTTCGCTTTCCCGGGTCGAGCGGGTCAGTCGAACTTAATCAGGCCGGGCGCGATCGTGTAGTAGCCGGCCAGCTGCAGCCGTACAGTGACAGGCGTGTCGTTGGTGTTGGCCAGGTACCAGCCGTGGGCGCCGGTCATCGGCGAGATGAACTGGCCGTGGGTGGCGGCGGTGGCCTTGTCCTCGCGGTAGAACATCACCGCCTTGTTGGCGTGCGATTCGCCGTGGAATTCCGACACCACCGGCTTGGTGGCGGTGAGCGAATAGACAACCGCGTCGCCGGCCTTCACGTGCACCTTGTACTCAAGGCGCGCGCCCTTCTGACCGACGGCGCCCAGCGGAATCTCGATCACGTCCGTACGGTAGGCCTGCGCGTGGCCGCGCTCGATGCCCAGGTGCGCGAGGTCGGTGGAACGGAACTCCGCCGGCGGCGGCGCCGCGAGGGCGGGGCCGGCCAGAGCGACGACAGCCAGAGCCAACAGGGCCCGTTTGTCGAAAGCGATCGATTTCATGAACGTCTCCAAATGCGCGGCGAACACCGCCGCAAGGTCATCGCGTAAGAGCGAGGTCTAGTAGACGTCGCGGCGGTAATTCCCGCCGCGCGTCAGGTTATCGAAACCGTCCTCACCGAGGATCTCGATGAGGGCCTCCGTGACGGCCGGCGCCATCCCCTGCAGGCTACCGCAGACATAGATGGCGGCGCCGTCCCGCACCCATGCGCGAATCTCGCCCCCGACCTCGACCAGCTGGTGCTGTACGTACCGGCGCTCCGCCTGGTCGCGGGAGAACACGAGATCCGCCCGCTCCAGGCGCCCGGACATCAGCCAGGCGTCGATCTCGTCCTTATAGAAGGCGTCCGTGGCGGCGTTTCGTTCGCCGAAGATCAGCCAGTTGCGGCGGTGATCCTTGGCCGCGCGGCGCCGTATATGGGCGCGCAGCCCCGCCAGTCCGGTGCCGTTGCCGATCAGGATCATCGGGCGGTCGTCGGCGGGCGGATGGAAGCCGGGGTTCCGGCGAATCCTCAGGGGGAGTTGTTCGCCCAGCGCGACCGTCGAAAGGAGGCCGGAGGCGACGCCCGGCTCGCCCTTCTCGGTCCGCATCAGCCGCACGAGCAGGTCGATGCGGCCGTCTACGGACGTCGAGGCGATCGAATACTCCCGTTCACTGAGCTCCGCCGCCCCGCTGGAGAATTCGCGCCAGGTCAGCCCGGCGGCGATCTGCGCGATGTCGCCGGCTTCCCAATCGGCCGCGCCCGAGACCGGCTCCAGCTCAAGATGGATCGCCGGCCAGCCGGCGCTGCCGGGGTTTAGCAGCCGGCGATCGACCAGGCGCCATGGGCTGAACGGCGCGCGCGTGATGCTCATCGCATCCGTCCGCCCGGTGATGGCCCCCAATTCGCGCGACCAGCGGTTCAGTGCTTCCGGATCGGCATCGTGCGCCTGGATCGTGGGAAAAATCCGCTCGGCGCCCGCAGCCTGCAGCCAGCGGTCCAGCGCCATACCGAAGCCGCAGAACACTCGATACTGCCGATCGCCCAGCGCCAGCATCGCGTACTTGAGCCCATGCAGCGCCGGAACTTGGCGCATGATGCGCCGCTCGAAAGCCATGGCGTGGTCCGGGGCGTCGCCGTCTCCGGTCGTGGCGACCAGGAAGATGGCCTGCTGCACCTCGGCCAGGCTGGCCGCGTCGACCTGACCGAGGTCGCGCACGGCGACCTTCAAACCGGCGCTTCTCAGCGATTCAGCGGTCTGGGCGGCGAGCTGCTCGGCCGTGCCGGTCTGGCTGGCATAGATGACCAGCACCGTGTCGGAGCGCGCGTCGGGGGGGGTGTAGGAAATCGGCTTAGCAGCAGCCCCGAAGCTTCCGCCTAGCAGGGCCGTGACCCCGCCAGCGGGCAAAAGCCTTGTGCGTTGCAGCCGCCGCCAGCCTATGACCATCGCCGTGATGGAGAGGAGCAGGCCAGGCAGCGTCACCGCGAACAGGATGATGTCCCACAGCGGCCGGCGTTCGAGCAGCCACTTCACGTCGAGGTCGTGGAAGGCCACGATCGTCCAGCGATCGATCCGAGAGGTGTCGTTGACCAGCCCTTCGATCTTCCCGGTTTGCGGATCGATGTGGAACCAGGAGTTCTCGGGATCGTCGAAGACGACGCGAACGATGGGCGTCTTCTTCGGATAGAAGCCGCTGTGCCAGTACTCGTCGCCGGTCTCCAGGCGCGCGGCCGAAACAAGATTGGCCTGCGGCATGATCTTGCGGGCCGCGTCGGCGATCTGATCGACCGACAGCTCACGCGGCTGGCCGGTCTCTGCATTGACGAGGCGAGGGTCGGAAACGCCGTCTTCGAGCACCGCCAGCGCTTCGCCACCGACGCGAAGGAAGGTGGCGCGCCTGATCTTCGCGTCCTCTCCGGCCAGCGTTCCCAAGGCGGCAGCGTTGAATTGCGAGCTGGCGCTGCCGGCGAAGCCGGTGAACTCGGCCTGCTCGATCTCACGGGTTTCGAGGACCCCGCCGGGGTACATGGTCCAGAACCCGCTGATGATCCACGACGTCAGGAATATGCCGCCAAGAATGCCGACGATATGGTGCCATTTCATCCAGCCGCGGAAAGGCGAGGCCTCGCCGTTGGCGTAGCGCGAACGCAGGCGCAGTCTCGAAAAGCCGATCCACATGCCGCTGACGGCGATGAAGATACCGGCGCCCGCCAGAATGTAGATGGTCCACTGCCAGACGAAGGTGTCCCAGCGAACGATCTCGAAGTAGAGCCAGTGCGGGATGGCGCCGACCCAGTTCCACATCCGTTCATAGCGCTGGGTGTCGAGCACGATCTCGCCGGTGGCCACCGACACGTAATACTCCGTACCGGCCGGGTCGTTCATGCGGATCAGATGGAACGGCCGCTCCTTGTTCCAGTAGCCGGTCACCGTCCACTGGTCCCGGAACAGGTCGCCCTTGTGCAGGGTAGCCTCAGGCGCTGAAAGCTGATCGCGCACGATCTTGAGCGCCTGCTCGCCGGTGACGCCCTTGATCGGAGCGCCGGTGACGGCCGAGACGGTATGGTGTTTTCCCTCCCAGTCCGAGATCCGGTAGACTGGCTGATCGCCCGCCATTTCCAGACGGAGATCCTGCGGGAACTCGGACATCCCGGCCCGGGTCAGCGCGGCGTCCGGCGCCACTTCGACCTTGTTCCAGTCGAGCGGCCTCAAGACCTTCAGCTTGTCGTCGGCGTCCATGGCCGGCCAAGCGACATAGGCCAGCACCAGTCCGCTGACGAACCAGACAACGAAGTAGAGGCAGGCAACGATGCCGAGCCAGCGGTGGATGGTGATGATCGTCTGCTGGAACTGATCCTTCAGCGGCACGCGCTGGCGAGCCTCGACCCGGCGATCCGCCGGCGACTGCTGGAAGAAAGCGGCCGGACGAATCCCTGTGCGGGTGTGCTGCATTGCGTCGTCGCTGCCCATAGCGTTCCTCGCCTGATGGAGCCCACAGCACCTTCCGGGCTGGCTCCCGCATTTGGGCACGACATTTATGTATAGACAAGTGGCGATTGCGTGAGCGGCGCCGGAGCGCCCGGCTCGCGGCCTGCGAAGGCGCCTCTGCCGCCCGAAGAGCGCAGGTGAGTGCGAATTAGGCGCCCTGCGCCGCCTTGTCACCGCATGACGATTCAGACTTGTCTATACATATTTGAAATGCGCTCATAACGTACGAACGGGCTGTCAATCCCTAAGGGGCATCGGAAGGGGAGTTATTATGGACGGACAATCTAAAGTAGCGAAGAAGCGCCAAAGCATCGGGCGCGGCGTGGTATTGGCGTCGGCCTCCTGGCTGGCGATGGCCGCGGGCTCCGCCCACGCGCAGGAAGTCGGAGAAGTCGAAGAGGTCGTGGTCACCGCCAAGCGGCTGGAGGAAAGCCTGCCTCTGGAACTGGCGGAGTACGGCAACCGTGTCCAGGTCATCGAAACCGAAGCGATTGAAAAGCGGGCCATCAACGACGTGGCGCAGGCGCTGCAACTTCTGGCCCCGTCGTTGCATATCCAGCCGAAAGCCGGCGCCTTCGACTATGTCGACATCTCGCTGCAGGGCTCCCGGACGAACGAGGTGCTGTGGCTGGTCGACGGCGTTCGCATCACCAACCGGCTCTACAACGGCACGACGCCGCTCGACACCATCCCGGCGGCGATGATCGAGCGGATCGAGATACTGGAAGGCGGCCAGGGGCTCTTCTACGGCACCCAGTCGGTGGCCGGGGTGGTCAACGTCATCACCAAGTCACTCATCAAGGACGGAACCGACGGCCAGTTCTCGGTCGGCGGCGATACCAACGACGGCCGTCACATCGCCGCGCACGTCCGCAGCGCCGCCGGCCCGCACGAGTTCGCGATCTACGCCTCCAGCGATGAAGCCGAAGGGTTCCAGCCGATCCCGACGGAAGATTATCAGCCGAGCGCGACCGACCGTAAGCGCGGCTACGACGTGCAGACCTACGGCGCGAAGTACGGCATCGACATCACCGAACAGCTGCGACTGAGCGTCGGTTACCAGAAGACCCACGCCAAGCTGGATTTCGCGCAGCCCAACCTCATCGCGCTCTATTACAACGAGCGCGACGAAGACATCGTTAGCGCCAAGGTGGATTGGAATCCGAGCGAGGTCTTCGGGCTTTTCCTCAAGGGTTACTACCACAAGTGGGATTCCACGATCACGCGGTACAACAATGTGATCGGCGGAGCCCCGGGCGAAACCGTGCAGACCGCCGACGGCACCTTCTGGGGCTACAAGGATTACGGCCTGAACGCGCTCGCCAAGTTCGCGCCCACTGGCCTCGGGATGGAGTTCTACGCCGGTTACGACTTCCAGAATTACAACGGCCGCGACGACGTCCTGCTGATCGCCGAGCAGACTGAGCAAGTCCATGCGGTGTTCGGCCAGGTGCGGACGACCGAGGATCTATTCGGGAATCTCAAGCTGTCGGCCGGCGTGCGGCACAACATGCCGAAGTCAGGCGACGAACTGACGATCTGGAACGTCAGCGGTCAGTACGATTTCTCCGAGAACCTGTTCGTCCGCGCGACGGCGGGGACCGCCTACCGGCTGCCGGACGCCAGCGAGCTGTATTCCAACGATCCGTGCTGCGAGCAGGGCAACCCGGGCCTGCAGGGCGAAAAGAGCAATAACTTCAACGCCTCTGTGGGCGGCTTCTTCACGGTGGCCGGCGAGAATGGCTCCTGGGAAATCGTCGGCTTCGTTCGCAAGGTGGAGAACCTGATCGCCGCGGTCGACAACGGCGCCGGATTGCTCGTCTACGAGAACACGGAGAGCGAGACCGACGTGAAAGGGTGGATGGCGACGGCGAGCGTCCCGCTCGGCCCGGTATTTTCGACCAACCTGTCCTACAGCGCGACCGAAGCGACCAACGCGTCAGGCCTGCAGATCGACCGGATTCCCGAGACCACCGCCAAGGGCGTTCTCGACTACCATCCGGGGAATCTGCCGATCGGCGGCGCGCTCAGCTTCAACTACACGGGCAAGACCTATCAGACGCTGGCGAGCCTTGGCCGTCTGTCGTTCGGTGACGTCGTTACGGCGGACCTGTCCGGCTACGTCGAGTTCGGGCCGGACCGGCGCCATCGCCTGACCGCGCGCATCGAGAACGTGACGGACGAAGTCTACACCACCCGCCTGCAACGGATCGTGCCGGATCTGGGCGGCGACCCGTATGCGGCCCGCTTCCGGGGCGTGCCGCGCACCTTCCACCTGCGCTACAGCTTCGACTTCTAGTCCAGCGCCGAGCGCCTTCTGAAACGGCGGCGTCACCCGACGCCGCCGTTTCTCTTTGCGCCCGATGATCAGCGCAGGCTCGGCAAGTCCAGGCCATGCTGGCGGGCGCAGTCGATCGCCAGGTCGTAGCCGGCGTCGGCATGACGCATGACTCCGGTGGCGGGATCGTTCCACAGCACCCGTTCGATCCGGCGCGCCGCCGCCTCCGTACCGTCGCAGACGATCACCATGCCGGCGTGCTGGGAAAAGCCCATCCCGACTCCGCCACCGTGGTGCAGCGAGACCCAGGTGGCCCCCGAAGCGCAGTTGAGCAACGCGTTCAACAACGGCCAGTCGGAAACGGCGTCGGAGCCGTCGAGCATGGCCTCCGTCTCGCGGTTGGGCGAGGCCACCGATCCCGAGTCCAGATGATCGCGGCCGATGGCAACCGGCGCCTTGAGCTCGCCCCGCGCCACCATCTCATTGAAGGCCAGCCCCAGCCGATGGCGGTCGCCCAGGCCCACCCAGCAGATACGGGCGGGAAGGCCCTGGAAATGGATCCGCTTCCTGGCCATGTCGAGCCAGTTATGAAGATGTGGGTTGTCGGGGATCAGCTCCTTCACCTTCTCGTCGGTGCGGTAGATGTCCTCCGGATCGCCCGACAGCGCCGCCCAGCGGAAGGGGCCGATGCCCCGGCAGAACAGCGGCCGGATGTAGGCCGGCACGAAGCCGGGGAAATCGAAGGCGTCCGCGACGCCCTCCTCCCTGGCCATCTGGCGGATATTGTTGCCGTAATCGACGGTCGGCACGCCCGCCTTCTGGAAGGCCAGCATGGTGCGCACGTGTTCCGCCATAGAGGCGCGGGCGGCGCGTTCGAGGCCCTTGGGATCGCGGGTCCGGGCGTCCTCCCATTCGCCGACGGTCCAGCCCTTGGGCAGGTAGCCGTTGACCGGGTCGTGGGCGGAGGTCTGGTCGGTGAGCAGGTCCGGCCGCACCCCGCGCTGCAGCAGCTGGGGCAGGATTTCGGCGGCGTTGCCGAGGAGGCCGACGGAGATGGGCTTCTTCTCGGCGCAGCTGCGCTCGATCAACGCCAGCGCCTCGTCGAGGTCGCCGGCGACCTGGTCGAGGTAGCCGGTGCGCACGCGCATGTCGATGCGGGAGGCCTGGCACTCGATCGCCAGGCACGAAGCGCCGGCCATCACGGCCGCTAGCGGCTGGGCGCCGCCCATGCCGCCAAGGCCCGCCGTCAGCAGCCAGCGGCCCGACAGGTCGCCGCCATAGTGGCGCCGGCCCATCTCGACGAAGGTTTCATAGGTGCCTTGGACGATGCCCTGGGCGCCGATGTAGATCCAGCTGCCGGCCGTCATCTGGCCGTACATCATCAGCCCCTTGCGATCGAGCTCGTTGAAGTGGTCCCAGTTCGCCCAGCGGGGCACCAGGTTGGAGTTGGCGATCAGCACCCGGGGCGCGTCGGCGTGGGTGCGGAACACGCCGGCCGGCTTGCCGGACTGCACCAGCAGGGTCTCGTCCTCGCCCAGGCGCCTCAGCGCCGAGACCATGCGATCGAGGCTCTCCCAGTCGCGGGCCGCGCGCCCAATGCCGCCATAGACCACCAGTTCCTCCGGACGCTCTGCGACGTCGGGATCGAGGTTGTTCATCAGCATCCGCAGCGGCGCCTCGGTCAGCCAGCTCTTCGCGGACAACTCGGTCCCGTGGGCGGCGCGGATGAGGCGGGTATTGTCGATACGGTTCATCATGGGTCCTGAGCTTAGGCCCGCTCGGCGAACTGCCGGCAGGTCTTGAGAATCTGTCTGAGGGCGGCGCGCATGGGGGCGGCGCGGACTTCGTCGTAGCCGGGAGGCCAGGTGGATGGCGCGGGGGCGTGGGCCGGGTCGTCCATGTAGCCGCGGCAGGCGAGCTCCATCTGCACGGCATGGACGTTCTCGTCCGGGCGGCCGTAGCGCCGCACCGTCCAGCCGCCCTTGTAGCGGCCGTTGGTCACCCATGAGAACGTCGTCTCCCGGCAGACGGCCTCGATCGCGGCGGTCAGCGCCGGGGCGCAGGTCGCGCCGTCGTTGCTGCCAATGTTGAAGTGGGGCAGCAGCCCTTCAAACTGCCGGGGGATCAGCGAGCGGATCGAATGGGCGTCGTAGAGAACGACGGCGCCGTGGGTCTGCTTGAGCCGCTCGATCTCCTCCTGCAGCGTCTGATGGTAGGGATCGAAGAAATGCGTGCGGCGGTCGGCGATCTCCGCCTCGCCCGGCTCGGCGCCTTCACGGTAGAGCGGTTCGCCGTCGAAGGTCGTCGTGGGACAAAGTTCGGTCGTGGTCACCAGGCCGGGATAGAGGGAGGCGCCCGAGGGGTCGCGGTTGACGTCGATGACCGTCCGCGAGATTGCGGTGCGGACCAGGGTCGCGCCAAGCTCGCCGGCGAAGTCATAGAGCCGGTCCACCCACCAGTCGGCGTCCTTGCGCGCCAGCCAAGGCGAGATGAGCCTTGCCTCGACGTCGGCCGGGATGTCGGTTCCAGTGTGCGGGAAACTGACGATCAGGGGCGCCTGTCCCCGCTCGACGGTGAGCCAGCCGGTCATGCGCCCTCCGCCACTCCCGGCAGTTGCGCACCGGAGGCCTCGACCAAGCCGCCGCCCCGCACCAGGCTGATGGCCGCCTGC
>CAMLRH010000031.1 GCA_946482375.1 uncultured Caulobacteraceae bacterium
ATTTCGCCTGGAGCGGCGCTGGCGCAAGGACCCGTCACCTACAATATCCCGGCCCAGGATCTCGGCACGGCGCTCACCCAGTTCGGTCAGCAGAGCGAGCTGGAAATCGTCTTCTCCGCCGACCTGACGCGAAACCTGCGGGCGCGGCCGGTGAGTGGAGAAATGACCACCACCGAGGCGCTGTCGATGCTGCTGGCCGACAGCGGCCTCTCCTATCGCACCACCCCCGGCGGTTCTATCATCGTGGAGTCCGCCGCCGACCCCCAGTCCGGAAGCGCCGCGGGGGACGGCGCTGACGGTACGGTCGATACTCTGGTGGTGACCGCGCAGAAGCGCGAGGAAGACATCCAGGACGTGCCGATCGCGATCAGCGCGTTCTCGCAGGAAGACCTGACGCGTTCTCAAGTCGCCGGTGGTCCGGACCTGATGACCCAGGTTCCGAACTTCACCTTCACCAAGACCAATTTCAGCGGTTACTCGATCCAGATCCGGGGCATCGGCACGCAGGCGATTTCCGCCACCACGGACCCGGCCGTGGCGGTGGCCTTCAACAACACGCCGTTCATCCGTAACCGCTTCTTCGAGCAGGAGTTCTACGACCTCCAGCGCGTGGAAGTTCTGCGCGGACCGCAAGGCACCCTCTACGGCCGTAACGCCACCGCGGGCGTGGTCAACATCATCTCGCAAAAGCCCAGCTTCCAGTATGAAGCCCGATTGTCCGGCGACGTCTCGAACTACAACTCGACGCGGCTGGAAGGGATGATCAACCTGCCGCTGTCGGCCAACGAAGACTTTGCACTTCGCATCGCCGGCGCGTGGACCAAGCGCGACGGCTTCGTGAAGAACCGGCTGACCGGTGAACAGACCGATGGTCGCGACCTGTGGTCGACGCGGGTTTCTCTGCGCGGGGAGCCGACGGACTGGCTCAGCATCAACGCGGTCTGGGAACATTTCGCGGAGAACGACGATCGCCTGCGGTCCGGCAAGCAGCTTTGCCGCGCCGACCCGGGTCCCACCGAGGTCGCCGGCATACCGGTCGAGCCGCTGGGCGGCGCCATCAACTTCAGCACCGCTTACTTCAGCCAGGGTTGCCTGCCGACATCGCTGTATTCGCCCGACGCGTTCCAGACGCCGAACGGATATGCGTTGCCTTACTATGGGCCGTTGCAGCAGCTCGGCTCGCCGGTCTTCCTCGATCTCAATCCCTATGCCAGTGAGGTCCAGTCGCGTGACCTTCGCGAGATCGAAACCCACCTCAAGCCGGTTTATGAGGCTTCGACCGACCTCGTTGAACTACAGGTCAACATCGAGTTGCCCGGCAACCTGTCGCTGTCGTCCGAGACCGGATACCTGCGCGACCGCGTTTTCTCGTTCCAGGACCTGAACCGGTTCGACACCACGCCGGGCGTGTTCATGCCGGGCGGGCGCTACGAGCAGGGCCGCTTCGATGTCGTCGGGGAGGATGGCCTGTTTTGCGACCCGCAGTTGGGCTGCACGAGCCGGCTGGCGGCCGGCGATCTGTCGACGGCGAAGTCAAGGCAGTTCAGCCAGGAGTTCCGGCTCTCATCCAACTACGACGGACCGTTCAACTTCAACCTTGGCGCCAACTTCCTGCGCTACGACACCGAAGACAAATACTACGTCTTCATCAACACGCTGACGGCCTATGCGGCGATGCGCGAGCTGCAACAGCCGATGCCCATTCCGTGGACGCCGGGCGTCAGCGACAACCTGGATTGCATTTCCCGCGATTTCCACGGCGACACGCCGAGCGCGCCGAACAGGTTTTATTTTGTCGAGCGTTGCCAGTACGTCGATCCGAACAACATTCATAATCTCAACGACCAGGGTAGGAACTACTTTCTCAGCCGCAACCCCTATCATCTGCTTTCTTACGCAGCGTTCGGCGAAGCCTACTATCAGATCACGCCCGACCTTAAGATCACCGGCGGCCTGCGCTGGACCGTGGACAAGAAGCAGGCGCCGCAACTGCCGAGCTGGACGCTGGCCGGCGACAGTTACGGAACGGCCGTTCGCAAGGTCATCGAACTGGAGTGGGAGGAGCCGACTGGGCGCCTGGCCATCGACTGGAAGCCCGACCTGGCGTTCACTGACGAGACCTTGGTCTATGGTTCCTATGTCCGCGGTTACAAGGCGGGCGGCGCCAATCCGCCGCCGGCGATGATCGTCCTGTCGCAACAGGTCTGCAGCGTGGGTTGCGAGGGATCATTCCTCAACGACCTGATCCTCGACGCGTCGCTGACCCATCCGGAGAAGTTCGACGCCGAGTATGTCGACGCCTTCGAGCTGGGCACGAAGAACACCTTCTTCGACGGGCAGGTGACGGCCAACCTGGCGGCCTTCTACTATGATTACCGCGGCTACCAGATTAGCCAGATCGTCAACCGCTCGGCCGTGAACCTGAACTTCGACGCCGAAGTCTGGGGCGCCGAGCTGGAGGTCGATTGGCGGCCGCTCGAGAACCTCCGCCTTGGCTTCAAGGGCGGTTGGGAAAATACTCGGATGGCCGAGGGCTCCCAGGCCATAGACCTGATGGACCGGACGGCCGGCAAGGAAGGTTGGATTCTCGTCCGCCCGTTCCCGACGCTCACCGCCAACTGCGTCGCGCCGGAGTGGCTGCTCGGCTACGCCTTGATGCTGAACGTGTGCTCGGCTTACGAGACCGGCCTCGATCCCGTCACCTACCTGCCGTACGTGCCTGATCCGGAGATGATGTATGAGCCTATCCTCGGGCTTCAGCCGCTGCCCGAGAATTTGCAGGGCTATCCCGGCTACGATCCGACCGACATGGCCAACGGCAATCGCGGCGAGGGCTTCCTGAAGGACTTGTCCGGCAACGAATTGCCCAACGCGCCTGACTTCACCGCAACCATCACCGCCGATTACACCGTGCCCTTGCCGCGCGACTGGCTGATGACGTTGCACACCGACCTATACTATCAGTCAGAGGCCTGGACGCGGATCTTCAACATCGACGGCTACGACAAGCTCAAGGCCTATTCCAACATCAACCTGGCCGCCATCTTTACCCAGGAGGACGCCGGCTGGACGGTGATGGCCTACGTCAAGAACGTCCTCGACCGCGACAACATCACCGGCGCCTTCCTGTTCTCCGACGACGTCGGCCTGACCACAAACGTCTTCCTGAACGAGCCCAGGCTCTACGGGCTTCGCGTGACCAAAAATTGGATGGGTGGCGGCGACTGGTGGGGCGGCCTGTTCCCCGATCACCAGGGTGGCGCGCCCTATCCGCTCACCGTCGAGGTCGGCGGCCAGAACCAGCGCCGGGATGCCCCGCAGGAGGTCGATCTGCCCTTCGCGGGCTTGTTCCCCTCCATGAACAGCGACGGACTGCAGGACGACGACAATCTCAACTGGAACGATGCCCGCGATCTGCGTCTGACCTATCAGCCCAGCGGTTCACCCTGGAGGGCGACCGCGGGCGTCCGCTACGGCCGGGCCGACAGCGGATATCGCAAGCTTCGTCAGGAGGAGGTCGGCGGCGAGGCGTCCTGCTCGAGCGTCACGGAAGATACGTATAACGACGCCTTCCCCGGCGTGAACTTCGGCGTCCTCGGCCGGCTGACCTGCGACCCGGACTACGGCCCGGTCACCATGTACATTCCAGGCTTTGGCGAGAAGTATTTCGAGAACAAGTACGATGCGGACAACCTGCTCGCGCCGGTCAACCGTTTCGGCTCTTCGGGCCAACGCCACGAGGAACACCTGATCGTCGATTTCGAGATCGGCAAGGACGTCGGCCTGGGCTTCCTCGGCGAGGGCCAGTCCACGATCGGCGCCGGGATTCGCTATGCGGAGTTCGAGTCTTCCGCCAGCGGCGACCTGCGCGGCGTGCCCAACCTCCATATCCCGGACGGCTGGAACAAGTACAACACCACCTTCGACCAGTACATGTCGTCCTTCGAGACCGAACGGGAGTTCAGCGGCGCCGGGCCGATGCTCTCGTGGGCGGCCAGCCAGAGCATCCTGGGCAATGCACAGAGCGGCGCGGTCAAGGTCGACTGGCGGGTTTCCGGCGGCGTCCTGTTCGGCACGCAGAAGACGACCGTCGACGCTGAGCAGGGCAGCGCTTATGGCGCCACGACCCAGTTCTTCTTCGACTACGACGCCATTGAGACGCCCGAACTGACGCCGACCACGCTTTCGCGCAGCAAGTCCGTCACGGTCCCGCTCGTCGACTTGTCGCTGGGCCTCTCCTACGAGATCCAGCGCTTCAAGATCGGCGCCGGATATCGCTGGGAACGCTATTTCGACGTGCTGGACGCGGGCTTCGCCGAGCACCAGTCCCACGACCGCACCATCGACGGGCCCTACTTCAAACTGTCCGTCGGGTTCGGCGGATAGCGGTCCGGCGCTCAGGTCCCCTCTGAACCGGAAACCTCTGAGGCGGCGGCCACAACCGCCGCCTCACTTTTTTTGCGCCCACCCGGGGGGTAAATCGGCGCTGGCCTGCTCTTAACTGCGAGCGCACTCTCTGTGGCGCTTGGAGTGAGCATGGCCGGCGCCCCGAACAGACCCGCATCCGAGACCGCCCGGCGCGAGGCGGAGCTGTGCGCGTGGGCGGAGGAATACGGCCCGGCGCTGCGCCGCTATTTCGAGAAGCGCGCGGGCCTGGCCGACGCCGACGACCTGGTGCAGGAAGTCTTCCTGGCCATGCACACGCGCACGGCCGCGGACTCGGTGGAGAACGTCAAGGGCTACCTGTTCCGCGTGGCGGCCAATGTGCTGTCGCGGAGCTTGGGGCAGGCGCGGCCAAGCCACGTGCTCTACGGCGCGCTCGGCCGAATATCCGACGCCGACGAACTCACCGCCGAGCGCGTCGTCATGGGCCGCGAGGCGCTGGAGCGGGTGGTCGCCGCGCTCGAGGGGCTGCCCGCCCGCACCGCCCAGGCCTTCCTGCTGCACCGCTTCGAGGAGCCGACCTACGCCGCCGTCGCCAAGCGGCTGGGCATTTCGCCCAAGCGCGCCGAGAAGCTGATCGGCCAGGCGCTGAAGCGCGTCCACGCCGTCGCGGAGGGCCGCCCATGAGCCGCCCCGACACCATGCCCGAGAGCATCGACGACATCGCCGTCCGCTGGTTCACGCGCAGCCAGGCGGCCGACTTCACCGCGCGGGAGGCGGGCGAGCTGGAGGCCTGGCTCGACGCCGATCCGGCCAACCGCGCCGCCTTCGACGCCGTCGGCTTCAGCTGGCAGGGCATCGAACCCCTGCGCGCCGATCCACGCATCCAGCGGATGATGCGGGCGAAGCCGCGCCGCTGGCTGCCGCAAGCCATCGCCGCCTGCCTGGCCGTCGCGGTGCTGGGAGGAGGGGGCGTCGCCGGCCGGTACTGGTGGCCGCAGCCGACGCTCTCGACGCAGCAGTTCAGCACCGGTCTGGGCGAGAAGGCGACCGTCACCCTGCCGGATGGCTCCATCGTCACGCTGTCCACCGACACCCTCGTCCGCACGAAGAAGGACGACGGCAAACGGCTGGTCTACCTCGAACGCGGCCAGGCCTACTTCAAGGTCGCCAAGGACCGGCAGCACCCGTTCGTCGTCTCCGCCGCCGGGCGCACGGTGACCGCGCTCGGCACCGCCTTCGAGGTGCGCGTCGACAACGGCTTCAAGGTCACCCTCGTCGAGGGCAAGGTGAAGGTCGACGCCCCGCTCGCGCCCGCCGTGCCGGTAATGGGCCCTCTGGCCCCCCGCCCGCAGGTGCAGGAGACCGTGATGGTCGCCGGCACCCAGCTGGTGGCGCTCGGCGATAGCTGGAGCGTCCAGCCCGCCGATGTCGGCCGCGCCACGGCCTGGACGCGCGGCCAGCTGGTCTTCGTCGACGAGCCGCTGGCCAGTGTGGCGGCCGAGATGAACCGCTTCTCCGACCGCAAGATCGAGGTCGACGCGGTGGCGGGGCGCAGGAAGATCAGCGGAACCTTCAAGCCGGGCGACGTGGCGACCTTCGTGGCCGCCGTGCGCGATTACGGTCTGGTCGACGTCGCGTCCGAAAACGCCGGCGAAGTCCGCCTCTCGGCGGTCGAAAAAATCAGCCCCGGCACCGGGGGGTAAATCCGGCGAACACCGCTCTTGGGGTCAGGCGGACCAATCCGCAGACCACAGGGGGGAAGAAATGCTTGGGGGAAATAAATTGGGCGTGCGGCTCATGAGCGGAACGGCGCTGGCCCTGCTGATGCTGGGAAGCGCCGCCGCGGCCGAGCCCGTGAAATTCGACATCGCGCCGCAATCGCTGACCGCCGCGCTCAATGAATTCGGCGTGCAAAGCAACCAGGCCGTCCTCTTCACCACCGACCTGACCGGCGCAAAGGTGACACAAGGCGTCTCCCGCGAAGCCGAACCGGAAATCGCGCTCGCCCAGATGCTCGACGGCACGGGCCTAGCGTACCGCCGCAGCGGCGAAGCCTTCCTCATCGTGAGGGCCGACACCCCCCAGTCCGGAAGCGCCGCGGGGGACGGCGCTGAGGTCGAGGCGCTGATCGTCACCGCGCAGAAGCGGGAAGAGGATATCCAGGATGTGCCGATCGCCATTTCCGCGTTCAGCCAGCGGGACCTGGAAGCCCAGAAGATCGAGGGCGGCCCCGACATCATGCGCGCGGTGCCGAACCTGACCTTCTCGAAGTCGAACTTCACCAGCTACAACATCTCGATTCGTGGCATCGGGACGAAGGCGGTTTCGGCCACGACCGATCCGGGCGTGGCGGTCAGCTTCAACAACGTCGGCATGATCGCCAACCGTTTCTTCGAGCAGGAATTCTTCGACATGGAGCGGGTGGAGGTGCTGCGCGGGCCGCAGGGCACCCTCTATGGCCGCAACGCCACGGGCGGCGTCGTGAACCTGATCACGGCCAAGCCGAAGCTCGGGGGCTTCGAGGGCAGCATAAAGGGCGAGGTCGGCAACTACGACAGCATTCGCCTCGTCGGCATGGTCAACGTGCCGCTGGTGAACGACGTGTTCGGCATCCGCATCGCCGGGTCGATGACCCAGCGTGATGGTTACGACTACAATGCGATCACGAAGAACCCGATCAATGGCCGCGAGCTATGGTCGCTACGCACGACCGTCGCCTTCGAGCCGACGCCGTGGTTCCGAGGCAACCTGATCTGGGAGCGGTTCGAGGAGGACGACAATCGCTCGCGCACGGGCAAGCAGCTGTGCCATCGCGACGAAGGCCTCGAAATGATCGGTTCGACGCCCGTGCGCGTCGAGAATCCGCCGGATTTCGCCGCCAACATTCAGGGCATTCGCAACGGCCTGTTCAGCACCGGGTGCAAGCCTGGCGGCCTCTATGACGACAATGCCTTCGGAACGCCCAACGGCCTTGCGCTGAACGCAGTTGGCGGTCTGGCATTCCTTTCGGATTTCTTTAGCGCCATCACAGTGAATACGCCTACAGGCAGAACGCGGTTCTTCTTTATCGACCCGAACGCCGATCCCTATGGCGGGACGATGCAATCGCGCAACCTGCGTGAGATCAGTTCGATCCGCGATCCGCGATATCGCGCGAACTCCGACATCGTCTCGCTCAATCTCGACTTCGATCTTTCGGATACGCTGACGCTTTCGTCGCAAACCGCCTACAGCCGGAACGAAGTCTATTCGTTTCAAGACTATAACCGTTTCAACACGGTCCCCATCATCAACGATACGTCGAACACATTCCTCAATCAGTCGAACACGCCTAGCGAGTATCGCGACTTCGCGCCCGGCGGCGTGTTTTGCGACCCGCAAATCGGATGTTCCGACACCCTCGCCATCTTCGACATTTCATCGGGCGAAGCGGAGCAATTTTCACAGGAAGTCCGGCTGCAGTCGGATATGGACGGCCCGTTCAACTTCAGCGTCGGTGGAAACTACACCAGGTACGAGGTCGTCGACGAGTACTACGTGATGAGCAACCTCTTCACGATCATCTCGGCCATCCAGCCCTTCAACAGAACCGGCAACCTGACTCATTGCATGGATGAAGGCTTCTTCGGTTTCACGTTGCCCGAACCCATTCCGATCGAGGATGGCACCTTCTGCCCCTACATTGACCCCAATCCGGTCGAAAGCATCAACGGCGAAGGGCACAACTACTTCCGCAGTTCCAACCCGTACGATTTGACCAGCTGGGCGTTGTTCGGCGAGACCTACTATAACATCAACGACGACCTGAAGCTGACGGTCGGCCTTCGCTATACGCGGGACAAGAAGGACTTCACTGTCATCCCAAGCCAGCTTCTGCTTGCGCCGAACCTTGGCGCCGGCGGCTTCGTAAACAAAGGACACCCCGCGACGGGGGAGATCAGGCAGAAATGGGGTGAATTCACCGGTCGCATCGGTCTGGACTGGAAGCCTGACCTGAGCCTCACCGACGACAGTCTGATCTACGCCTTCTTCAGCCGCGGCTACAAGGCCGGGGGGGCCAATCCGCCCACGCCGGGTTACGCCACGGGTGATCAGCTCGTCGAATACGGAGTTCTTACGGCGGAGGAAGTTGAGCTCTACGAGGCGTTCGGCTTCTTGCCGATTCTCAAGTTGCCCGCCGTCAACTACGCCCCCACCTTCGAGCCGGAATTCGTCAACGCGTTCGAAGTCGGCGCCAAGAACACCCTGATGGGCGGAGCCCTGACGCTCAACCTGGGCGCCTTCTACTACGACTATACCGGCTACCAGGTTTCGCAGATCAGGGACCGCACCGCGGTCAATGAGAACTTCGATGCCGAGGTTTGGGGCGCCGAGCTTACCGCGTTGTTCGCGCCGACAGATAATCTGCGGTTCAATGCGAATCTCGGTTATCTCGACTCCCGGATCAAGGACGGCGAAGTCTCGATCGACCCGATGAACCGGACGGCTGGAAACCCGAACTTCGTCGTCACCAAGCCGTGGCTCCAGCTCCCGTCAAACTGTGTGGTGCCCGTTCACGTCGCGGAGGCCTTTCTGCAGTCGGGTCCGGCCTTCGCCAACTACTGGGGCATGTGCGGCGGATTGAGGGGCGGACTGGGTAGCGGCGCCCTCCCCGACACCGAACTCGGCGGCTTCTACGATCCGGCCAACTACCCCGAGATCAACGACGGCGCCGGCATAAATACCGACCTGTCGGGCAACGAGCTGCCGAACGCGCCCCACTGGACGGCCAGCGTCGGAGCCGAGTACGGCGTCGATTTCGCGGGCGGCGAGTGGCGCGCCACCGTTCGCAGCGACCTTTATTGGCAGTCGCAGTCCTGGTCGCGGATCTACAATCTCGGCACGTATGACAAGCTGCATGGCTGGTGGAACGCCAACCTGTCGCTGTGGATTGAGCGGCCGGACGATGACTTGAGGATCGAGATCTACGCCAAGAACATCTTCGACGACACGCCGATCACCGACGCCTTCCTGAACAGCGACGACAGCGGCCTGACCACCAACGTCTTCGTGCTCGACCCGCGGCTCATCGGGCTGTCGATCAGGAAGGGCTTCTAACCCGGCTTCGGTCCCCTTCGAACCGGATGACTATGAGGCGGCGGGTTTTCCTGCCGCCTCTTTCTTTGCGCCCCCCCCCTCCCGTCATCCTGGGCCTTGTGCCCAGGACCCAGAAACGCTGACGCTAGACAGGTACGCGCGGCGGGGGCCTCGGGAACGGCCCTAACGCCTCGATTCTGGGTCCTCGGGACAAGCCCGAGGATGACGGGAAGGGGCGTCGGGGCGCCGAAAGCGAGACAAATCATCTGGGGACATCCGGCCCCAAAACGAGGACTCTCGACCCTCCCTGCCGTCGGATAGCGCCGCCTCGCTCCCCGGCCAGTCCGCCCAGCTGCCGGCGGCGCTATGATGGACGTTCTGGACGGTTTCGCACTCGTTCTACGCTGCCACGCCTTGAAGCTCTGATCCGGCTAGGCAGCGTACGACGGGCGTGAAGTTGTCCTCACGACCGGCCGGACACCGTCCGCAACCATGGAGGCACACGAGACTCTCGCCCCTTCCGCCAACTTTTTTCGCCCGCCCATTACGGGTGTCGCGCGAAATCCGACTCTTCCCTCGTGGGCGCCTGTGTCTGCGGCTAGACTGCGCCCCTTGGGGAAGGGCGAAAATGGCGTCACCGCCGAACCCGTCGCGGGAGGAGAACCGGGCGGTCCGGGATGAGGACTTGCGGGCCTGGATGGTCCAGTACGGCCCGGCGCTGCGCCGCTACTTCCAGAAGAAGGTCACCGCCGCCGAGGCCGAGGACTTGGTGCAGGACGTCTTCCTGGCCATGCAGTCGCGCGGCGCCGGAGCCGAGATCGAGAACATCGAGGGCTACCTGTTCCGCATCGCCGCCAACGTGCTGGCGCGGCGCTACGGGCCCGGCGGTTGGGACTGGCGGCGCGGGCCGCTCGAGGGCCACGAGCCGCACGAGGAGATCTCGCCCGAGCGCGCGCTGATCGGCAAACAGTCGGTCGCCGTGCTGCTCGCCGCCATCGAGGCGCTGCCGCCGCGCATGGGCGAGGCCTTTGCGCTGCACCGGTTCGAGGAGATGACCTATCCGGCCATCGGCCGGCGCATGGGCATATCGCCGCGCACGGTGGAGAAGCTGATCTCGCTGGCGCTGAAGAAGCTGATCGTGACGGTGGAGGCGCGCTCATGACCGCTCCCGCCGAACGGACGCCCGAGGTGCTGGAAACCGCCACCGACTGGTTCGCGCGCCGCCGCTCCGGCGATATGACGCCCGCCGAGGCGCAGGCGCTGGAAACCTGGCTCGCCGATCCCGTGCACGCCGAAGCCTTCGAGGCCGCCGAGCGCACGTGGATCGACACCGGCCTCGACGCCATCCGCGAGCACCCGCGCATCCTGGCGTTGCGCGAGCGGGGGCTGAACCGGGCGCGGCGGCGGCGCTGGATGGTCGCCATTCCCGCTGCGGCGGCCTGCGTCGCCGCCGTCATCGCCGCACCCTCGGTGCTAGGGCCCGGCCTGCGCGCGCCCGAACTCTTCGCGCCTTCGATCCAGCAGGAATTTCGCACCAGCGTCGGCCAGCGCACGACAGTGAAGCTGCCCGACGGCACGGCCGTGACGCTCGACACCGATACTGTCCTGCGCACGCGGGAGACCGAGACGCGGCGCATGGTCTGGCTGGACAAGGGCCAGGCCTTCTTCCGCGTGCACAAAGACCCGAAGCGGCCGTTCGTGGTCAACGCCGGCGGCCGCACGGTCACCGCGCTCGGCACCGCCTTCAGCGTCAAGGTCGCGCCGAAGACGTTCGAGGTCGTGCTGGTCGAGGGTGTCGTGCGAGTGGAGTCCCCAGTGCGCGCCACGCCCATCGGCCTGCCCACCGGTCGGGTGCAGGCGACGGAGATGCAGCCGGGCTCGGAGCTGACCGCGCTCGACAACCGCCATTGG
This sequence comes from uncultured Caulobacteraceae bacterium, assembly GCA_946482375.1. The sequence goes on from CAMLRH010000031.1 coordinate 11,374, forward strand.
TCGGTGCGCGAAGCCGACGCCACGGCCGAGACCGCCTGGCTACACGGCCGGCTCGTCTACAAGGGCGCGCCGCTGGCCGAGGTGGTCGCCGACATGAACCGCTATTCCGAGAAGAAGATCGTCATCCGTGACGCCGAAGTCGCCGGCCAGGCGCTGAGCGGCACCTATCGCGCTGGCGATATCGAAGGTTTCGTACGCGCCGTGCAGGACTACGGCCTGGCGCGCGTCGCCACAAACGACGAAGGCGAGGTCGAGCTGGCGGCCTACTGAAGAATATTTGCGCCGCCCGTTACGGGTGTCGCCGAGAAATCCACTCCCTGGTCATTGGGGGCCGTCGAGCTCCCAAAAAAAGGGGGAGCGAAACAATGCGTCGTCGAGACGAAAACCTGAACGCGCGCCTGCTGTGCGGGGCTGCAGCGGCCGTATTACTGATGAGTTCGGCGCCTGCGATGGCGCAGGACGCGGCGCCGACGTTCAACATTGCGGCCCAGCCGCTGGCCGACGGCCTCAACGAATTCGCCCGCCAGAGCGGCCGTCCCGTCATGTTCACGCCGGAGGTCGCCGACCGCCGGATGACGCGCGGCGCAAGCAATGTCTCTGAACCGGAACTCGCGCTCAACATGCTGCTGGCCGACACCGGCCTGACCTGGCGGCGCAGCGGCGACACCTTCCTGGTCATGAAGGCCGACGCCGCCCCCCAGTCCGGAAGCGCCGCGGGGGACGGCGCTGAGGTCGACGCGCTCATCGTCACCGCCCAGAAGCGGGAAGAAGACATCCAGGACGTGCCGATCGCCATTTCGGCGTTCACGCAGACGGCGCTGGAGCAGCAGAAGATCGAAGGTGGATTCGACCTCCTGAAGGCGATCCCCAACGTCACCTTCTCGAAGAACAACTTCACCAGCTACAACTTCTCGATCCGGGGCATCGGCACCAAGGCCGTATCGGCCACGACCGATCCCGGCGTCGCCGTCAGCTTCAACAACATCGCCCTGATCCAGAACCGGTTGTTCGAGCAGGAATACTTCGACGTCGAGCGCGTGGAAGTCCTGCGCGGCCCGCAAGGCACGCTGTACGGGCGTAACGCCACGGCCGGCGTCATCAACGTCATCTCGGCCAAGCCTGACATGGACGAATTCAAGGGCTTCATCAAAGGCGAGGTGGGCAATTACGACGCCAAGCGCCTGTCGGCGATGGTGAACGTTCCTCTGGTCGAAGACAAGCTGGCCATCCGCCTAGCTGGCGCGCTGACCCAGCGCGACGGTTACGACTTCAACTTGGCCACCGAAAATCCGGTCAACGGTCGCGAGCTGTGGTCGGCGCGCGTGACCCTCGGTTTCAATCCGACAGACGCCATCCGCGGCAACCTGATCTGGGAACGCTTCGAGGAAGACGACAACCGCTCCCGGACGGGGAAGCAGCTCTGTCACCGCGATCCGGGTCCGGATTATGCGGGAAACACGGACCTGTCGACCGATCCCTACTGGCTTGGCGGTCAATATATCGAGTACACGCCCTATCGAAAGTCGCTGTTCTCCCAGGGCTGCAAGCCCGTGTCCCTATACGACACCAAGGCCTTCGACACTCCCAACGGCCTCGCGCTTCCCTTCATCTGGGTACCGCCGTTGCTGGCGGATATTCAAGGCGCGAACCTCGTGGGAACCCCGATCCTCAAGACCGGTGATCCGTACGGTGGCCGGCGGCAATCGACGAACCTTCGGGAAATCGACTCCGTGCGGGACCCGATCTATCGCGCCAGAGCCGATCTCGTCGAACTCAATGTCGAATTGGATATCGGTGAAAACCTCGCCTTTTTCTCGCAGACGGCTTATAACGACGATCAGGTCTATTCCTTCCAGGACTACAACCGATTCAACACTGATCCAATTATCACAGACACTTCCAGCTGGACGGGGTTCCACTGGCTTCACGGAATAGATCTAGATTACAGCGGCTTGGCCCCCGGCGGCTATTTCTGCGACCCGCAGATCGGCTGCACCAACAAGATGGCGGGCTTCGACATATCGAAGGCCGACGCCACGCAGTTTACGCAGGAGTTGCGGCTGCAGTCTGACCTCGACGGGCCCTTCAACTTCAGCGCCGGTGCCAATTACACTAAGTTCGATGTTCTGGTCGATTATTACGTGATGTACAACGTCATCACCTTGATCGCGACACAGCCGTTTTTCAATATTTCACCCGCCAACAACGCGATTGATCCGCAGGCGCGGTACTTCCCATGCAACAAGTCCGGATGGATTGCGGAAATCAACGGAAACGTGGATTACAACGATCCGGCGGCTTCCTGCCCTTACATCGACCCCGGATCCCTCGACACCATGGACGGCGAGGGCCACAACTACTTCCGCAGCAAGAATCCCTACAAGCTCAAGTCCTGGGCGGCGTTCGGGGAGCTCTATTGGAATCTCAGCGATGCCCTGAAGGTCACGGCCGGCCTCCGCTACACGGACGACCGCAAGACCTTCATTCCCGTTCCGACGCAGGTTCTGCTGGCAAAGGGCTCGTGGAACGGCGGCGTGGTCAACAAGGGCTATCCCGAGGATGAGCCGATCAAGCAGCACTGGGGAGAATGGACCGGACGGCTTGGCATCGACTGGAAGCCGGACCTGCCGTGGACCGATGACACTATGGTCTATGCCTTCTACTCGCGGGGCTACAAGGGTGGCGGCGCCAATCCGCCCATCCCCGGTTTCGCCGACTTCGACGAGACCCTTCAGCAGCTCGAGGACATGAACGCCGACCCATTCTGGAAGGACCCCTTCTGGTACGACTACTACCCGGTGCTGCCCAGGCCGGAGCGCGGCTACACGGACACCTTCAAGCCGGAGTTCGTCGACGCGTTCGAGGTGGGCGCCAAGAACAGCCTCCTTGGCGGCGCCCTGACCTTCAACACCGGCGCCTTTTTCTACGACTACAAGGATTATCAGGTCTCTCAGATCCGGGACCGGACCGCCGTGAACGAGAACTTTGACGCCCAGGTTTGGGGCTTGGAGTTCGAAACCCGGTTTGCGCCGAGCCGTAACCTGCATGTGATCGCCAACCTCGGGTACCTAGACACGAAGATCGGCGGCGGGATGAAGTCGATCGACATCATGAACCGTACTCAGAGCAATCCGGACTGGATGCTGGTGAAACCCTGGATTCAATATCCGTCAAACTGCATCGCACCCACCGCCGTGGTCGAGTATTGGGCGCAACAATGGGACGCGGCGCAGAGCTACTGGACCTTCTGCAACGACCTTGGTGGTCTTCTCGGAAGCCTCGGCTTCCAGCACTACGATCCCGTCCTCCAGAAGCCCTACGACGTCAACGACTACCCCGAAGCCAACGGCGGCGCCGGCATCTACGACGACCTCTCCGGCAACGAGCTGCCGAACTCGCCGCATTGGACGGCGAATATCGGCGCGCAGTACGGCTTCGAGTTCACCGAGGGCTGGCGGGCCACCCTGCGCGGCGACGCCTACTGGCAGTCGCAGTCATGGGCGCGCGTCTACAACGCCGTCAACGACAAGCTGCACGGCTGGTACAACGCCAACCTGTCGCTGT
>CAMLRH010000032.1 GCA_946482375.1 uncultured Caulobacteraceae bacterium
CCCGCGTCTGGCTGCCGTGCATGCGCACCGCATAGACGTAGGCGCGGTTGAGCATCGCCTCGTCGGCCGTCGGGTCGTAGGCGCGGACCCGCTCGATCAGCTCATACTGACGAAGGAACTTGGGCGCGGCCTTGGCGGGCTGGCGCTTAGGGGGCGTGTCTTCGGGAACGGCGGCGGGCTGCGCCGCCTCAATGGAAAGGGGTTCTGCGCCTTCGGGGCTCAGTACCGCTCCTCCTGACCGCCGTCGCGGTCGCTCTGCAGAGCGCGAACCAGTTCCTGCTCGCTCATCTGCATGTGGGTCGGATCGGCCAGCAGGGCGAGGGTTTCGGCCTCTTCCTCGGCTTCCGAGCGCTCGTCGACGCGTTGCAGGCTGGCGATCAGGGTTTCCTTCAGGCCTTCGCTGTCGACCACGTCGTCAGCGATCTCGCGCAGCGCCACGACCGGGTTCTTGTCGTTGTCGCGATCGACCATTAGCGGGGCGCCGGCCGAAACCGCTCGCGCGCGATGGGCCGCCAGCAGCACGAGGCTGAAACGGTTGGGGACCTTCTCGACGCAATCTTCGACGGTGACGCGGGCCATGGGCTCTCTCGGATGGGCTGGAGCGGATAAGGTATAGGGCCGGGCCCGCTTTCGCAACGCACGCGACTAGCTGACCGGGGCCGCGTCCATACCAATTTTTGCTGTCACTGCAAGGTTTTCCGCCGTCTGGCCGAGCCGCGGATGGGTCCAGCGCGGCGCGATTTCGGCCAGCGGGCCCATGACGAAGCGCCGCTCATGGGCCCGGCGATGCGGCAGATGGAAGCCCGGCTCGTCGATGACCCGCCGCCCGTAGGCGATCAGGTCGAGGTCGAGAGTGCGCGGCGCGTTGGTGACGTGTCGCTCCCGGCCGAAGGCGCGTTCGACGGCGTGGAGCGCGGCCAGCACTTCATGAGGCTCAAGCCTGGTTTCGACGAATGCGACGCCATTCAGGTACGGCGGATCGGACGAGTCCGGCCAGGCCGCCGAGCGCCACCAGGACGAGCGGGCGACCACCTTCAAGCCATGCGTTTCGAGCGCCTCGACCGCCGCCTCCAGCAGGGACTCGACGGACGAGTAGGCGCCTCGCAAATTCGCGCCGAGCGCCACGATCACCGCTGAATCGAGTTCGGTAGTCGCCAAAGCCCTTGAACCTTCCGCTCATCCCCGCGAAAGCGGGGACCCAGGTGTTTTATCGAAGAGCGTCGCCGGTTTCAGAAAAAGCCTGGGTTCCCGCTTTCGCGGGAATGAGCGGCGGGTGGGGGATGAAGTTGATCGAACCGGAACCGCCGCGCGATTGCCCGCTTTGCCCCAGGCTCGTCGCCTACCGGCATGAGAACCGGTTAGCACATCCGGACTGGTGGAACGGCCCCGCGCCGTCGTTCGGCGACGAGAATGCGCGCCTGCTGGTCGTCGGGTTGGCCCCGGGCCGGCAAGGCGCCAACCGGACGAGCCGCCCCTTCACCGGCGATTTCGCGGGCGTCCTGCTCTACGAAACCCTTCTAAAACTGGGTTTTGCGCGCGGAACTTATCAGGCGCGATCGGACGACGGGCTCGAACTTGTCGACTGCATGATCACCAACGCCGTCCGCTGCGCGCCGCCCGGCAACAAGCCGGAGACCTCGGAAGAGCACACCTGCCGCCCGTTCCTCGTCGCCCGCATGAAGGCCCTGCCCCGGCTGAAGGCCATCGTCACGCTGGGCGACGTGTCACGGCGCAATGTCCTGAAAGCGCTGGGGCTGAAAGCGTCCGCGGGCGCCCCCGGCCACGGCACGTCTTTCGACGCCGGCCCCTACCGCGTCTTCAACAGCTACCACTGCTCGCGACTGAACACGAACACGGGCCGCTTAACGCCTGAAATGTTTGAAGATGTCTTCCGCACCGCGAAAGCCCACCTCGACGACTGACTACTTCGCCAGCTTCTCCACCCACTTGGCGCACTCGGCCTGGGGCACGAACTCGAAGTCGTTCTCGTCCAGCGTCATGCAGTAGTAGGTGTTGCCGTCCGGCGCGTTCTCGACCGGCAGGCTCTCGCCGACCACGCTGAACTCGGCCTTGTTCATGTCGCCGTTGGCGAAGGCGACCTTCAGCACCGCCGTCGGCCCCGCCATCGGGAAGCTGGCGGCCTTCCTCGGCTTCACGTCGCGCGACTTCTTGTCGATCGAGATGTTGGCCGGGTGGACGCTGTCGTTGCGCACGCGGACCATGGTTTCGGCGCTGGCCACGCCCGCGCTGGCTATCAGTGCGGCGCAGGCGGCCGCTGAGATAAGCTTGAACCGGGTCATCGCCCCCTCACGTTTCTTGTTCTCGCGCGTCTTTTAGCGCCAGTTGCGGGCGCGAAAAAGACCGGCTTCAGCCCTTCTCCCGCATGAGCCGGGCCTTGTCGCGCTGCCAGTCGCGCTGGGCGGCGGTCTCGCGCTTGTCGTGGATCTTCTTGCCCTTGGCGAGCCCGATTTCCAGCTTCGCGATGCCCTTGTCGTTCCAATAGAGCTTAGTCGGGATGATGGTCAGCCCCTCACGCTGCACCGCCCCGATCAGCCGGTCGATCTGACGGCGATGCAGCAGCAGCTTCCGGGGCCTGCGCGGCTCGTGGTTGAAGCGGTTGGCCTGGACGTAGGGCGGTATGTCGGCGTTGACGAGCATGATCTCGCTGCCCTCCACCGCCGCGTAGGACTCGGCGATGTTGGCCCGGCCGTTGCGCAGGCTCTTCACCTCCGTGCCGGTGAGTTGCAGCCCGGCCTCCACGACATCGTCGATGAAGTAGTCGAACCGGGCGCGGCGGTTTTCCGCGATCAGTTTCACCGCTCTAGAATCCGCTCATCCTCGCGAAAGCGGGGACCCAGGTGTTTTATCGAAGAGCGCTTCAGCCGGCAGAAAAAGCCTGGGTTCCCGCTTTCGCGGGAATGAGCGGAAAAAGGGGTGGCGCTCACGTTCAAATCACCCCGGCTTCCCGCATGGCCTCGAGCACCTCCGGCCGCGCCGCCTCGGCGCAGGGGGCGATGGGAAGGCGGGTGTCCTCCGAGCAGAGGCCCAGATGCGAGAGCGCGAACTTCGTCGGGCTCGGCGAGGCGTCGAGGAATAACGCTTTGTGAAGACGAATCAGTCGGTCCTGCCAATACAGCGCCGTCTCCCAGTCCTTGTTCAGCGCGGCGTTGTAGAAGGAGGCGACCCCATCCGGCGCGACATTGGCCGTCACCGAGATACAGCCGTGGCCCCCGTGCGCCATGTAGCCCAGCGCCGTCGGATCGTCGCCCGAGAGCATGACCCACTCCTCGCCGCACATCAGCCGCTGGAAGCTGGCGCGGGTCAGGTCGCCGGTGGCGTCTTTGATGCCGACGATGTTCGGCAGCTTGGCGAGCCTCGCCAGAGTCTCGTTGGAGATGTCCACCGAGGTCCGCGCCGGCACGTTGTAGATGAAGATCGGCAGCTGCACCGCCTCGTTGATGGCCGCGAAGTGCCGGTAGAGGCCCTCCTGGCTCGGGCGGTTGTAGTAGGGCGTCACCATCAGGGCGGCGTCGGCGCCCACCTTCTTGGCGTGCTGGGCCAGCTCGATCGCCTCGGTCGTGGAATTCGAACCGGCGCCTGCGATCACGGGAATGCGACCGCGCGCCGTATTCACGCACAATTCGACCACACGGCGGTGCTCTTCGTGGCTCAGGGTGGAGCCCTCGCCGGTCGTGCCGACCGGAACAAGCCCGTGAATCCCGGCCGCGATCTGGCGCTCCACAAGCGCAACAAAAGCGTCCTCGTCGACGACTCCGTCGCGGAAGGGAGTGGCAAGCGCGGTAATCGCGCCCTTGAACGGAGTGTGGGACATGGATTGCAAAAGGCCGTGAGATTTCGCCGCATTCCGTTGCGGCCCCTAGGGGCGGGGACAATATGTCTTCGTCCCGGTCGCCTGCAACAGGCCGGGACAGGTGAGCGTTGGTGTGAGTGTGAGAAAGGGGGGCCAAGAGGTGGCTCAGTTGCTGCGTAAGGCCTTGATCGTCGGCGGCGCCGTCGTGCTTTCGTCCTCGGTGGCGGGGGCGCAGACTGCCTATGTTCCGCCCGCCACGACCGCAGCCTCGGCGCAGGCGGCGTCCGCCATGCCGCGCTATCAGGGCGCGCTGTCGGCCATCGACGCCTCGGGTCTGCGCGCCACGCTGGATGCCGTGAAACAGGGCCGCACCGATTCGGCGCTCGCCGCGCGCGCCACCATCAGTGACCCCCTCGCCCGCAAGATCGCTACCTGGGCCATCGTCGATGGGCTGGCCGAGACGGTGTCGTTCTACGAGGTCGACAACGCCCGCAAGGAACTGGCCCACTTCCCACGCCAGTCGAAGCGCCAGGCGGCCGCCGAGAAGAAGCTCGCCTACGCCGGCATGGACGCCAACCGCATCATCCTGTGGTTCGGCGACACCCAGCCCGCGACCGCCGAGGGCGCCATGGCGCTGGCCTCCGCCTACCGGATGGCCGGACGGACGGCCGAGGGCGACGCGCTCGCCCGCCGGTTCTGGCGCGAGGTGTCGTTCGAAGCCGATGTGCAGCGCCAGTTCCTCGCCCGCTTCGGCGGCGTGCTGACGGTCGACGACCACGTCCGCCGGGCCGACATGCTGCTCTATGGTCCGCATGGGCCAGCCACACGCGACGTCGTCAACCTGCTGCCTGGACCCTGGCGCAACGCCGCCGAGGCCCGCATCGCGCTCCGCGCCGAGGCCACAGACGCCAACGACAAGTTCAATCTCCTGACGCCCGCCCTGCAGACAGACCACGGCGTCGCCTTCGAACGCGCCGCCTACCTGCGCGCCAAGGGCCTCGAGGCCATGGCGCTGGCGCTGGTTCCCCACTTCGGTAAGCCGCCGACCCAGGAAGCCGCCGAGCGCATCTGGACCGAGCGCCGCCGGCTCATCAACTCGGCGCTGAAGAATGGCAATTACCGCGCCGCCTACAACGTCGCCGCCACCGCAGGCATGACCAGCGGCGCGGACGCGGCCGAGGCGGAGTTCTTCGCCGGCTGGATCGCGCTTTCGAAGCTGAAGGACGCCCAGGCCGCGGCCCGCCACTTCGCCACCATCGAGGCGATCGGCGGCTCACCGATCACGCTGGGCCGCGCCGCCTACTGGCAAGGCCGCGCGGCCGAGGCGCTCGGCGACGGTGTCGGCGCGCAGGCGCACTACGGCGATGGCGCCAGGCACCTGACCACCTTCTATGGCCAGCTCGCCGCCGAAAAAGCGGGTTTGAAGACCCTCGACCTCGGCAAGGACCCGGTGATCACCGCCGAGGAACGCGCCGCCTTCGAAGGCCGCGAGAGCGTCCGCGCCGCCCGCATGCTGAACCAGGTCGGCGCGCGCGACACCCTGCGCGTCTTCGTCCTGCACATCGACGACGAACTGCCGACGGCCGCCCAGCAGGCGCAGCTGGTCGACCTGGCCAACGCCGCGGGCGAGCGCGAACTCGCCATGCGGGTGGTCCGCGCCGGCGCCCAGCGCGGCCTGATCCTGCCCGAGCGTGGCTATCCGATCATCCAGCCGCCCTACGTCCCCGGCGGCGCGGAACCAGCCTTCGTGCTGTCGATCAGCCGCCAGGAGAGCAATTTCGACCCCTACGCCCGCTCCGGCGCCGATGCGCGCGGCATGATGCAGCTGTTGCCATCCACGGCGCAGGTCGTGGCGCGCAAGGTCGGTGAGCCTTACTCGGTCGAGCGCCTGTGGGAGCCGACCTACAACATGCGGCTGGGCTCGAGCTTCCTCGGCGACCTGATCGACCGCTTCAGCGGCTCCTACATCATGGCGGCAGCAGGCTATAACGCCGGCCCAGGACGCCCGCCCCAATGGGCGGCCTACTGCGGCGACCCGCGCGGCGCGGCGACGGATGCGGTCGACTTCATCGAATGCATCCCATTCTCGGAGACACGGAACTACGTGATGCGGACGCTGGAGACGACGCAGGTCTATCGCGCCCGGCTGGCCGGCGGCGCCACGCCGCTGCGCCTGAGCCAGGACCTCAACCGCGGCGCCTACGGCAACTACGCCACGACCCGGCCGGTGGTCGGCTCAGCCTCGGAGCCGTAGCCGCGACGCCGAGAGCGTCAGTCCAGCCGCCGTCTCGATCAGTTCGCCGTCGAGGCTGAAAACTTCGCGCAGCACCTGCGGGGTGAGCGCGTCTTTCGGCGCGCCTTCGGACGCAATCTTTCCACCGCTCAGCACCACCAGCCGGTCGCAGGCCCGCGCCGCCAGTGTCAGGTCGTGCAGCGTCACCGCGACGCCCGCGCCGTGGTCGGCTGCGTCGCGAAGCAGCTCCATAGTGAGCAACTGTGCGTCCGGGTCGAGGCCGGCCGCCGGCTCGTCGGCCACCAGCAGCGGCGCGCCGGTCGCGAGCAGCCGCGCCAGCAGCACTCTCGCCCGCTCGCCGCCAGACATGTCGAGCACGCCGCGCGCCTCGAAGCCTTCCAGCCCCACCTTGGCGAGCTGGTCCCGCCCCGCCTGCATGGCAGCCTTCGGCGGCAGGTGCGGCGCGCCGAGGCTGGCGATGCGGGCCGCCGACAGGTTCCAGCCGAGGCGACGCTCCTGCGGCAGGTAGCCGACCAGCCGGGCGCGCTCGGCCTCGGACAGCGAGCGGACCGCCCTGCCCTGCAGCCTCGCCTCACCGGTCTCCAGCGGCAGCAGCCCGAGCCCGGCCTTCAGCAGGGTCGTCTTGCCCGCGCCGTTGGGGCCCAGCACCCCCAGGATCTCACCAGCGTTCAGAGTCAAACTGGCGTCGGCGATGGCTGTACGCCCGCCCAGCCGCGCCGAGGCGCCGGAGATTTCCCAGACCGCGCTCATGTCCGCCAGCTCCGCGCCGCGCGCCAGGCGACGAGCGCGAACAGCGGCGCGCCGAACAGCGCCGTCACCACACCGAGCTTCAGCTCCTGCTCCGTCGGCAGCATCCGCGAAGCGAGGTCAGCGGCCGTCAGCAACAGCGCACCCGCGATGGCGGACGGTACGAGCGCCGCCTGCGGATCGTCTCCCACGCCCCGGCGCACCAGATGCGGCGCGGCCAGCCCGACGAAGCCGATGACGCCCGCCGCCGCCACCGCCGCGCCCGACAGCAGGGACGCGCCTGCGACCGCCGCCGTCCGCAGCCGCACCATCGGCAGGCCCGACATCGCCGCCGTCTCTTCGCCCAGCGTCAGCATCACCAGCCCCCGCCCGGCGTAAGCGCACAGCGCCGCTCCAGCCGCCATCGGAACCAGCGTCCGCCCGACGTCCGCCCAGTCGCGGTTGGCCGCCGAGCCCAGCAACCAGGCCAGCACCTCCGTCGTCGATACCGGCGAGGGCGACAGGTTGAACACCAGCGCTGTCAGGGCGCCAGCGAACGCCGACAGCGAGACGCCGAACAGGATGAGCGTCTCCGGCTCCCGGAACCGCGCGGCCAGCCCCACCACCAGCAGCCCCGCGACCAAAGCCCCGCCCAACGCGGCGAGTTCTATCGCGCCGGAGACCGCCGCCAGCCCCGCCGCAATCGCCAACGCCGCCCCGAGCCCCGAACTCGCCGAAACGCCAAGCACGCCCGGATCGGCCAATGGGTTGCGCAACAATCCCTGCAGCGCCGCGCCCGCCAGCCCGAGCCCCGCGCCGACCACGGCGGCCGTCGCGGCCCTCGGCGCGCGGATCGTCCAGAGCACCTCACCCGGCGGCGAGGTCGGCTCGCGCAGCGCCTGCATGATCTGGGCGGCCGCCAGCGGCGTCTCGCCCAGCAGCACGGCCAGCACGAGCACGATGGCCAGCAACAGCATGAGCAGCAACGACAGCCTCATCGCCGCGCCGCCTGCGCCAGCGCCAGGGCCCCGTCCGCCGCAAACCAGCCCGGGCAACCCGCGATGGAACCCGGCAGCGAGCCGATACCGCGCTCGTGGGTCAGCCGGTCGAGCACCCGATGGCGTCCCGGTCCCCAGCGCTCCATCGCCTTGGCGAAGTCGTCGAAGAAGCCGAGCACCATCCGCGCCGGCGGCTCCAGGACCAGCCGCTCCAGCGACAGGGGCGCGTAGCCGATTTCCCCGGATGAGCCCCGCAGCCCCGCCGCCGCCAACACGGCGTCGATCAGCGTGCCCTTTCCGGCCGTGAACCCGCTTGGCGTCAGATAGACCGCGCTCTGCCCGCCCCAGGCATCCCTCGAAGCCGCAAGCTGTGCGTCCATTCGCGCGACGATGCGCTCACCGGCCTCTCGTTGTCCCAACGCCTCGGCGACACGACGAACGTTGTCGCGGACGCCGTCAAAGTCTTCCGCCTCTTCGACCCTCACGACGCGCACGCCGCGCCGCTCGAGCGCCTCGGTCAGGCGAACATCGCCACCCCAGTAACGAACGACCACGTTGGGCCGCGCCGCCAGCACGGCTTCCGCGCTTGCCCGGCGCTGGGGCAACCCGGCGGCCACAGCCCGCAAATAGGAGTCGCGGTCGTCCACCCGCGCCGAGACTCCGACGATGGCCTCGCGCGGGCTCAGCGCCAGCACGTACTGGTCGGCGCACTGGTCGAGCGACATGACCCTGGGCGCGGCCTGCGCCGCTCCCGCGACCGCTAGCGTCGCGATGATCAATGCCCCCCGAAGCATCCGGCTAGTCGGTGACGAGGCCGTAGAGGACGCCTTCCACCAGCACCTGCTGCAGGTCGTCCGGCGCCTCCCACGGGAAGGTCGGCCGGCTGATCAGCAGGGCGACGACGCCATGGCAGGCGGCCCACATCACCTGGGCGGCGCTTTCCGGCGTGCCGGTGCGCAGCCGGCCGGCGGCGGCGATTTCCTTCACGACGTCCAGGAAGCGGTCGAAGCACCGTTCGCCCAGCGCCAGCGTCGCGGCCTGCTTGTGCTCGCTGATCGCCTGCATCGGGCTGCAGAAGACAAGCTGATAGGCGTTGGGGTTGGAGAGCGCGAAGCCGACATAGCCCTCGGCCATCATCCTCACGCGCGCCACGGCGTCGATGGGCTGGCTAGCGATCTGTTCGGTATAGGACAGCAGCCGCCCGATGGCGCCGTCGCAGATCTCCAGCAGGATCTGGTCCTTGTCGCGGAAGTGCATGTAGAGCGCCGTCGACGACACCCCCACCTCGTCGGCGATCTTGCGGATGGTGGCGCCGTGATAGCCCTCGGCCAGGAAGATGCGCTCCGCGGCCTCGAGGATTTCGGCTCGGCGCAGGTGGCCGTCCCCCTTGGCCTTGCGGGCCGAACGCTGGGGCTTTTCGAGGGCTGCGGATTTCATGGTCGGCGCCACTAAACGGCAATCACCCCGGCCCCGCAAGCGCGGCGCATGGCCGCTTCCCGCTAACCGAGCTTGACTGTAATTCGCGGCCGCTTCACTCGGGGTAGCAGCGTTGGTCAAATCGCCTTTGGGGGGATAACGGCGATGGCGCGTGAGAGTCCCGAAGCGGCGACCGTCGCCGCCGCATGGAGCGCGCGTGTCCGCGCCGAGTCGCTGCCGTTCGGCGGCGCTAAACGCGGCCCAACCCTGCCCCAGCTGATGATCGTCACCACCGTCCTGGCGGCGGTCGTCGCCGGCCTGCTGGTCGAGCGCGAGACGGCGCTGCTAGTCCTGCACCACACCGTCTTCGCGGCCTTCGCGGCCGCGGCGGCGATCCGCTTCGGCTCGGCGTTCGTGACGCGGAAGATACCGACCGCGCCGCCGCTCGCGGACAACGATCTGCCGGTCTACACCGTCATCTGCCCGCTCTACCGCGAGGCCTCGGTGGCGGCCGAACTGGTCGCCGCGCTGGAGCGGCTCGACTATCCCCGCGACAGGCTCCAGGTCTTGGTCACCCTCGAAGCCGACGACCTCGAAACGCAGGCCGCGCTGGCCGACCTGATACTGCCCAACTTCATCCAGATCATCGACGCCCCGTCCGGGCATCCTCGCACGAAGCCCCGCGCCTGCAACGTGGCGCTGGAGCGCGCTCGCGGCGACCTGGTGGTGATCTACGACGCCGAAGACCGGCCCGATCCGCAACAGCTACGCGAGGCCGTCGCGCGCTTCGCCGCGTCGCCACGGGACCTCGCCTGCCTGCAAGCGCCGCTGCGGATCGAACCGGACCGCCGCTTCCTGCCGGCGCAGTTCGCGCTGGAATACGCGTTCCAGTTCGAGGTCCTGCAACCGGCGCTGGCCCGCTTCGGCGCGCCCTTCCCGCTGGGCGGCACCTCCAACCACTTCCGTACCTCGGTCCTGCGCGAGGTCGGCGGCTGGGACCCCTACAACGTCACCGAGGACGCGGACCTCGGCTTCCGGCTGGCCCGCGGCGGCTATTCGCTGGGCGTGCTGGCCTCGCCAACCTGGGAGACGGCGCCGCAGAACCTCGGCGAATGGCTGCCGCAGCGGGCGCGGTGGGTGAAAGGCTACATGCAGACCTTCGGCGTCCACACGCGCGGGGCGGACCTGCTGAAGCCGCCGTCGTTGGCGGCCCTGCTGGCGACGCTCGGCGTGTCCATCGCGTCGGCCTTTGCGCATGGCCCGCTGGCGGTGTGGGTGCTGGCTACGATCTTCTACGGACTGGCCACCGGGCATGTGCCGCCGATCCCCACGGCCGATCTCATCCTCCTGGCCGGCGGATGCGCCGCGGCGGCCGGAGCTGGCTACGTCGGGCTCAGGCGTGCGGGGCTGCCGGTGCGGGCGCGGGACCTGTTGCTGGCGCCCGCCTACTGGCCGTTGCAGTCGTGGGCGGCGGCCAAGGCGACGGTGCAGCTGTTCCGCCGGCCGTTCCACTGGGACAAGACCCCGCATTCGCCCCGGGCTGGACGCGCGGACGCCTGACCGCTACCTCGCGGACATGGACGTCGCCGAGGCCCCGCTTGTCATGCGCACTACCGGCTGGGCGGATTACGCCCTGCTGGACAGTGGTCACGGGCGAAAACTGGAGCGCTACGGCCGCTACCGTGTCGTCCGCCCCGAGCCGCAGTGCCTGTGGGCGCCGCGCCTGCCGCAGGCCGAATGGGATCGCGCCGACGCCGTCTTCGACCCCACCGACGAGGACGAGGCCGGCCGCTGGTCGTTCCGCCAGCAGCCCGTCGAGAGCTGGCCGCTGAGTTGGGGCGAGGCGAAGTTCCACGGCCGCTTCACCGCCTTCCGCCACCTCGCCTTCTTCCCGGAGCAGGCAGCCAACTGGGAATGGCTGGACGGCCACATCCGCGCATTGAAGCAGCCGCCGCGCGTCCTCAACCTGTTCGGCTACACCGGTGTCGCCAGCCTCGTCTGCGCCGCCGCCGGCGCGCAGGTCACTCACGTCGACGCCTCGAAGAAGGCTGTGGCCTGGGCCAAGGAGAACGCCGCGCTGTCGGGCCGCAGCGACATCCGATGGATCGTCGAGGACGCCCGCAAGTTCGTACAGCGCGAGGTGCGGCGTGGCTCCCAGTACGAAGGCATTATCCTCGACCCACCCAAGTACGGACGCGGTCCCACCGGCGAGGTCTGGAAGCTGTTCGAGCACCTGCCGGAGCTGGCCGCCGATTGCGCGAAGCTGTTGTCGCCGGACGCGTCGTTCCTGATCCTCAACGCCTATGCCGAGCGGATTTCCGGGGCATCGCTGTCGGGCCTCATGGCGCAGGAGCTCGGCGATAGAAGCGGCCGCGTCGAATGGGGCGAACTGGCGCTGGTCGAGGAGGCCGGCGACCGGCAGATCGGGCTGTCGTTTTTTGCCAGGTGGTCGGCGTGAGCCGGGTCGTCACCTCTCTCACCAACCCGACCGTGAAGGCCGTCCGCGCGCTCCACATGCGCAAGGAGCGGGAGGAGACGAACCTTTTCCTCGCCGAGGGCCTGAAGGTGATCACCGAGGGGGTCGAACTCGGCCATCCGCCGAAGATGCTGCTCTACGGCCCGGGCTCGGACCACCCGCTGCTGAAGAAGGCCATCGAAGCGACGCAGGCCGCGAACGGCGAGGTGATCGAGGTCACACGCGACATCCTTGAAAAAGTCTCCCGCCGCGATAATCCGCAGGCCGTCGTCGCCGTGTTCGAGCAGACCTTCACACCGCTCGACGACCTCAAACCCGACGCCGCCCCCTGCTGGGTCGCGCTACAGGCGGTGCGCGATCCGGGCAACCTCGGGACCATCATCCGCACCGCCGACAGCGCCGGCTGCGGCGGCGTGATCCTCGTGGGCGACTGCTGCGACCCCTATTCGGTCGAGGCGGTGCGGGCGACCATGGGCTCGATCTTCGCCGTGCCGCTGGCCAAGGCGTCGGTGGCAGAGTTCATCGAATGGCGAACGCGCTGGCCGGGCTCGGTGGTCGGCACCCTGCTCACCGCCACGACGGATTACCGCGCCGCCGACTATCGCAAGCCCGCGCTGATCCTGATGGGCAACGAGCAGCAGGGCCTGCCGCCCGAACTCGCCGCCGTCTGCGACGTCAACGTGAAGATTCCCATGCGCGGCCGCGCCGACAGTCTGAACCTGTCGGTGGCGACGGGCATCATGATCTACGCGGTGATGGGCTAAGCCCTGCGTCCTTCGACACGGCCGCTTCGCGGCCTGCTCAGGATGACGAATTCAGAGCCACAAAGTCAGTCATGGTGAGCAGCGCGTAGCGCGTGTCGAACCACGCACGGTCACGACCTAGGCTTGGCCCGCGTCGTCGGCGCGGCGCTGGCGGGGTCTTCGGGCCAGACGTGTCTGGGATAGCGGCCCTTCATGTCCTTCCTCACGTCGGACCACGATCCGCGCCAGAACCCCGGCAGGTCCTTGGTCAGCTGAATAGGCCGGTGCGCCGGCGACAGCAGCGCCAGCGTCAGCGGGACGCCGTTGACCGCCGGATGGTCTTTCAGGCCGTAGAGCTCCTGCACCCGCACCTCCACGCGCGGGCCGCCCTCGGCGGCGTAGTCGATGGCGAAGGTGTTGCCGGTCGGCGCCGCCAGCCGTGGGGGCGCCTTGGCGTCGAGCTCCTTCAGCCGCTCCCATGTCAGCAGGGCGCGGAGGTCGGCGTCGATCCATTCTTCCAGCCGTTCCATCAGCGCTTCGTCGCTGAGGTCGTCCCAACCAAGGAAGGCCGCCCGCGCCCTCAAGCCTTCGTCGGCCTCGCTGAGCGTGAAGCCTTCGCGACGGACTTGATCCAGCCGGGCGCGGTGGACCAACTCGGGATCGGCGGCCACCTGGCGTTCTTCCAGGACCAGCCTGTCCAGTTTCAACAGGCGAACGGCGCGGCCCTTTCCGGCGTCCAGCCGCTCCTCGACAGTCAGCCGGTCGGCGAAGGCCGCGCGTAAAGCGGCTTCCTCCAGCGGCGCGGCCAGCAGGATGCGGTCGCTGGCGCCTCCGCCACCAAGCTCGCCGACGGCCAGCCAGGTTTCGCGGGCCAGCGCATCCGTCGGCTCCAGATGGACACCACGGCCGGTGGCGAGCTGGAATTCACCGGGCTTGCCGCGCGCCTTGGCGATGCGCTCGGGATAGGCCTCGGCCAGGAGCAGGGCTTCGCTGAGGGGCGGCTGGCGTTCCGGCGGCCGCGCGGCTTTGGCCCAACGCTCCGCCAGCGCCCGGGCGTCGCGGGCCCTGGGGCTGCGATCGCGATCGAAGGCTTCGAGGCGATGGTGGAGGTCGATGTCGCGCCCGCCGAGCCCGCGTTCCGTCAGGATGGCGGCGATCTTCGCGGCTGTCAGTCCCTGCCCTCCGGCGGCGCCGCGCAGGACCATATGCGCCAACCTTGGCGGCAGCGGCAGATCGGCCAACGCGCGTCCATGACCCGTCAACGCGCCCCGTTCGTCGAGCGCCTGTAGGCGTTGCAGCAGGTTGCGGGCCTCGGAAAGCGCCGCGTTCGGCGGCGGGTCGAGGAAGGCCAGCCCGCCCGCGTCCTTCGCGCCCCATCGCGCCAGGTCGACGGCAAGGCTCGAGAGGTCCGTTTCGAGAATTTCCGGCCGACCGAACGGCGTGAGCGCCCGCGTCTCGGCCTCCTCCCAGAGGCGATAGCAGACGCCAGGCTCCGTCCGCCCCGCCCGGCCACGGCGCTGGTCGGCGGCGGCGCGGGAGACGCGCACGGTCTCCAGCCGCGTCAGGCCGCTCGCCGGATCGAACCTCGGCACGCGGGAGAGGCCGCAGTCGATGACGACGCGCACGCCCTCGATGGTCAGGCTGGTCTCGGCGATGGAGGTGGCGAGCACGACCTTCCGGCGCCCCGCCGGCGGGGGGCTGATGGCGCGATCCTGTTCGGCGGCGTCGAGCGCGCCGTAGAGGGGCGCGAGATCGACGTCAGGCCGCTTCAGCCGCTCGCACAGCAACTGCTCGGTGCGGCGGATCTCGCCCTGTCCCGGCAGGAAGACGAGCAGGCTGCCGCCCTCCTCCGCCAGCGCCCGTTCAACCGCCTTTGCGACCCGTTCCTCCAGCCGCAAGCGCTCGTCGCGGCCGAGATACTTTGTCTCCACGGGGAAGGCCCGGCCGACGCTCTCGACGACCGGCGCTTCGCCTAGCAGCTTCGCCACAGCTGCACCGTCGAGCGTCGCCGACATCACCAGCAGCCGCAGGTCCTCGCGCAGCACCTGCTGGCTGTCGCGGGCGAAGGCGAGGCCGAGGTCGGCGTCGAGGCTGCGTTCGTGGAATTCGTCGAACAGGACGGCGGCCACGCCCTCCAGCGCCGGGTCGTCCAGGATCATGCGGGTGAAGACCCCCTCGGTGACCACCTCCACCTGCGTCTTCACCGAGACCTTGGACTGCAGCCGCACGCGGTAGCCGACGCGCTCGCCGACGCTTTCACCCAGCGTCTGCGCCATCCGCTGTGCGGCGGCGCGGGCCGCCAGCCGGCGGGGTTCGAGGACAATGATCTTGCGCCCGGCGACCCACGGCTCGTCCATCAGCGCCAGCGGCACGACCGTCGTCTTCCCCGCCCCCGGCGGCGCAACGAGAACGGCGCTCGTCCCTGCGGAGAGCGCCGTCTTCAGCTCGTCGATGACGTCGTGGATCGGGAGCATGACG
>CAMLRH010000033.1 GCA_946482375.1 uncultured Caulobacteraceae bacterium
CTCAGGTCGTCGCGGTCACGCAGATCCTCGACCGCTTCGGCGACCGCGGTCCTCATTTCGGCGTTGAGAGCGTTCAGCTTCCGCGGGCGGTTGAAGGTGACGATCGCCACGCCGTCCCGATCCTCGCGCAACACCACCGGCGTTTCGCTCATCGCGTTTCTCTCCCTGACTGCGGCCGCGTCCTCAGGCGGCGCGCGTGGACTTCACATGCGAGCCCTCGTGCGCCCAGTCGATGCGCGAGCGCCGCTCGACGATCCGCCAGTGGCCGTCGATCTTCCTGAACAGGTCGGTGTAGACGCCCGAGTGATCCGGACCGAGATCGGTGACCACCAGGTAATAGGACCGGCCGCGGGCTGTCTCAGGACCCTCGAAAGTGATCAGCGAGGTGGTCAGATGATGCCGCATGAACCTCGGGCGCCGATGGCGGCGGTCGTCGGGGCCGCGCGGGCCCGACAACGTGCTCACGATCTCATCGTGGCCGATGGCCCGAAAACCGGAGCCGCCCTCCAGAATGCCGTCCTCGGCGAACACCGAAGTCAGGCCATCGAGCCGGCCGCGGTCGCCCTCGCTGTTGTAGGTGGCGAGCAGGAGGCGGATTTCTTCCCGCGCTAGCATCTCCTCGACGGTCATGCGCCGGTCCTCACTTCTGACCACGGTTCGTGGGCTGTCTTCGCCCAGGCCGGCATCGTTGCGCGGGCTTGCGCCACGGCGTCGAGGTCCAGCGTCGCCATCAGCACCCCAGGCTTGTCGTCGTCGCGCGCCGCCAGCACCTCGCCCGAAGGCGACACCACCATCGAGCGTCCCCAGGTTCTGCGTCCGTCCTCGTGCCGTCCGCCCTGGGCGGGCGCGAGGATGTAAGCGCCCGTCTCGACGGCGCGTGTGCGCACAAGCAGCTCCCAGTGAGCCCGGCCTGTCGCGGCCGTGAAGGCGGCCGGCACGGAGATCATGACCGCACCCGTCTGGGCCAGGCTGCGGTAAAGGTAGGGGAAGCGGATGTCGTAGCAGACCGTCAGACCCAGAGGCCCCCAGGGCGTCGCCGCCGTCACCATCCCCGAGCCCGGCGCGAATGTCTCCGACTCCCGCACGGTCCGGCCGTCCGGCAGGTCCAGGTCGAAGAGGTGCATCTTGTCGTAGGCCGCCGCGACCGCGCCCGAGCCGTCGATCAGCAATGACCTGTTGGCGAGCCTGCCGTCTTCGATCTTCAGCGCCGCCGAGCCGATCAGGACCCAGACGTCCAGCTCGGCCGCCAGTTCGCGAACGCGCCGTACGACAGGGTCATCTTCCGCCGTCAACGCCTTCGAGCGGAGCCCGTCGCCCCGCTCCATCAGGTTGGTGAACTCAGGGGTCAGAATGAACCGCGCGCCCTCGCCCGCGGCCTGGCGCAGCTGCTGCTCTAGATGGGCCGCCGAAGCGGCTTGGTTGGCGGGGGTGCGGAGCTGGAGCAGGCCGACCCTCAACGCTCCACGCTCAGGTGGCAACGGCCACCTCCGTCGCGCCGGCTATGCGAAGCCGCGCATGCTCCAGATCCTTGCGGATATTGAGCGCCGCCAGGAAGTAGTGGATGGCCGACCACACCTTCAGCCCACCCAGGATGAAGAGGGCGATCTGCAGCGAATCCTCGCCAAAGCGAGACCGCAGCCCGTCGCTCAACAGGCCCGTCAGAAGCGGTCCGAGCGACTGGCCGACGCCGTTCAGCAGGAAGAGGTAGAAGGCGACAGCCATCGCGCGCATCTGGGGCCCGGCGAGAGCCTGCAGGGACGGATAGACAGGCCCGGCGTAGATCATGGTCGATATCTGCGGGATGAACATCAGCGCGAGGAAGAGCGGATAATTCGGCGCGAACCAGCAGAACACCTGGAACGGCGCGGCGACCGCTATGACCGCTGAAACGAAGAAGATGCCGCCGCGCTCGTCGTACCGCCGCAGCTTGTCGGCGACGAAGCCGCCCAACAGGGCGCCCGTGAGCCCGCCCAGACCCAGCACCAGGCCATAGCTGATGCCGGTCTCCGTCGTGGACAGGCCGTAGTTGCGCATCATGAACGCCGGGCCGAAGCTTTGCGCCGCTGTACCCGCCAGGCTGCTCAGCATCGCCGCGAAGGCGAGGTGTCGGAAAGTCGGCCGCGTGAAGAGGATCTTCGCCGCCTGGAACATCCCGACCTTCGGCGCATCCTTCGCCACGGCGGTACGCTTCGGCTCGCGGATGGTGAACGCCATGAGCAAGCCAAGGAGTATTCCCGGGGCGCCGATCAGGATCATGGCCGTTCGCCAGTCGGCGAGGTCGCTGATGATGCCGCCGGCCGCCATGCCGATGAGGATTCCGATCGGCGCGCCGGCCATGAAGATCGAGGCGGCGGTGGCCCGGCGATGCACCGGGAACAGGTCGGCCAGCATCGAGTGGGAGGACGGCATGGCCCCCGACTCGCCGATCGCCACCCCGGCGCGCGCCGCCGCCAGTTGCCAGAAGTTCTGCGCGAAACCGCCCGCCGAAGTGAGCGCGCTCCAGATGACGACGGATGTTGTCATCACCCACTTTCGACTGAAACGGTCGGCAAGGCGGGCGACTGGAATGGCCGAGGTGGAATAGACGAGCGTGAAGACGAGGCCCGTCAGAAGGCCGATCTGGGTATCGCTCAGGTTCAGGTCATGGCGGATGGGCTCCACCAGGATGAACGGCAACTTGCGGTCCATCAGGCACAGCACATAGGCCAGCATCAGGACAAAGAGCGTGTACCATGAGCGGGGCGGCACGCGTTCCTTCGGTCCATCGGGATCGACGGCCGAAGCTTCGATCGGAGGCGCTGCCATCTGTTTCCTCGCACTTGGCGAACGTTGCTTGAGCGCTCGCTATTCTTAGTGGCCGGCAGCCCCTCGCCAGGCCAAAATCCCGGTCTCCATGAGCGGGCTTACGGGCCCGATCCGTCCAAGCCTGTCTCACCCACTTTCAGGCCTCGCCCACCTAGATCGTACCGACCGGGGTCACGGGTGAACCGACCGCGCCGGGCAGGCGCAGCGGCGGCGCGGTCAGCATGAACGCGGTACGTTTCCGCTCCGCCAGCGCATTCGCCAAGGGCGTCAGCAACCAGTATTCGCCAAGCGGCACGCCGAGCTTGAACAGGCAGTGATCGTGCAACGGCATCAGCGGCCTGCGCGGGCCATCTCCGGTTGGCTTGCGGAAGGTCTCGACCGCCGCGGTGTCGGCCGCGATGCCGGAAATCCGCGAGTCGGTGACCCACCCCAGTAGCTTCGCATCCAGCCCGTCGAGCTCGGCTCCCAGCGTCCTCAACACCGCGCGGTCGGGCTTTCCGGCCATCTCGAGCACCGTCTGCGCATAGCCGGAGTGGACGCAGACGATATCGCCGGGGCGCACCTCGATACGATCGGTCTCGATGACGCGCATCAGGTCGTCGTAGCTCACCGCCCGCCGGCCGAGTCCGAAATGCCGATGGAAGTCGAGCATTACCCCGCGGGTCTGGACCGCCGTCTCGGCTATGGTCTCGATGCCGAGCTTGCGCACGCCCGACAGATCGGCCGGGAACATCTCGTCCGGACGCCAGCCGTTGTAATAGACCTTCTCCTCCACGCCATCGCCGTCGGCGTCGAAGAAGGAACCATGGTGGCAGAGACTGTCCCACTGCGTCGAATACTGCAGCGCCATGGTGACGGCGTCATCGCAGACAAGATCGTTGACGTTCGGCCACTTCTCGCTCTCGAAAGGAGCATTCATTCGCGGATGGTCGTGGCTTCCCGTGGGA
Source organism: uncultured Caulobacteraceae bacterium (assembly GCA_946482375.1). Next base: position 3,753 of record CAMLRH010000033.1, read on the forward strand.
AACAGTTTGGGCGGCGGACGGCCTCCGCTGATCTGGTCGCCAGGCAGGTTGAGCGGCAAGCTTAGACAGAACCTTCGCCCTTCTTTCACCTCCGCGATGGCTTCAAGCACCTTCTCGGGCGTGATCAGGTTCAGCCGCCCGATCTGGTCGTCATCGCCGAACTCGCCCCAGTTGGAGCCCTCCGGACGGCGGACCCAGCGCCGTCCCGTGACCTGGCCTCCGCTCATCGGCTTTTCCGCGGCAGCTGCGCCTTGCCGGTGGCGCGGGCGGTGGTTTCGTTCAGCTGGTTGGTGGCTGAGACGGCGATGGTGACCAAGCCACTCGCCTCGTCGATTTCCGTCACCCGGCCACCGATCCAGGTCACGTCGCCGATGATGTTCGGCTTGAGCAGTTGCACCTCCATCTCGGCCAGAAAGCCCTGGTCGCCGACAAAGTCCGTCAGCAAGTGTGACAGCCAGCTGATGCGCTGGAAGCCGAAATCGTAGCCTCCGGGCAGCCCGCTGGCCCGGGCGAAAGCAGGTTCCCAGTGTGGCCCCTCGATAGTGTCGACGATACCGGTTTCGGGGTTCACCATTTTCGACGCGGGATGCAGCTTCAGGAAGCTGTGCAGCATGCGGTTCGTCGGATTGAGGCTGCTGCCGCCGCCGAGCAGGAAGCCGATCATGTTGGTGAGGGTCAGGGGCCCTTTCAGGATCGGCCCAAGTTCATCGCCGACCTTCACATCCTCGAAATAACGCTGGACCGCGGTGGACCGGGCTTCGATCTCCGCCTCGTACTGGGCCTCGAAACGTTGGCGGTCCTCGGCGGTATAGATCGCCAGCGGGCGGTCGAGATATGCGCCGCGCGCGCTGGTCTGGCTGCGTTCGAAGCGGCGGATGACGTGGTCGACCTCGGCCACCAGTTCATCTTTCTCGGTCAGCAGATAGTTGCGCTCCGTGTGCGACACCGAACGGCCGCCGAACCGGCCCTCATGCACGGTCACGGAAATCATCTCCGCCTCCGCGCGAATGACGTCGCCTTCCTTCGGCAGCCGCCGCCAGCGCCAGTGTTCGCCGGCCCAGATGCCCAGCACGCCGGGAAGATACTCTTCGACCGAGCCTTGCCCATCTTCGGGCCTCAGCTTCGGGCCGCGCGTATGGCTATACAGATAGCAAGGCGGCGCGACCCGGGCGCGCCAGCGGCTATCGCGGGCGCGCGCATTGTCCCACCACAGCGGATTGTCGTCGCCGATGCCGAGCGCGAAGTGCTCGATCCCCTCCGCCGTCACGATCCGATTCCATGCCGGAACGGCCTTACGCACGCCGATCGCGGCGCGAATCGCGTCGATGCCCGCGTCGGTGATCTGCGCGCCGTGCCAATCAACGTCGTACATGTGTGTCCTTATGCAATCCGAAGGTCCGAGAGAGGCGACGCCTCCACCACACCCGCCACGCTAGGCGCCCGGCCGCGCGTGGTCATGAACGATACGCCGGGCGCCCATACTCGATCGCGTATGAAGGTCACGCGACCGCGTCGGCGATGGGGAGAAAATCCTCTGTTCTCACGGCCGGCGGCGGCTCTCCCCAAAGAATGTCGGCCGCGGAAGCGGCCGCCGCATCGGCGCCGCCCAGATCTCCCAGCAGCGCCTTCAGACGATAGGTCCAGAAATGGAGCTTATGCTCGTAGCTGACGCCCATGCCGCCATGGAATTGGTGCAGGTCGAAACAGACTTTCGGAATCTGGTCCTGGACGTAGAGCGCGGCCAACGCCGCATCGACTGGCTCGCCGCTCCAGCCCGCCTTAAGCGCCATGTAGCGCGCGGCGCGAGCGGTCTGATGGCATTGGGCCAGCCTGTGTTGCACCGCCTGGAAGGAGCCGAGCGCACGGCCGAACAACCGGCGCTGCTTGACGTAGTCGACCGTGAAATCGACGGCGCTGCGCATCGCCCCGGCGGCTTCTGCGGCCAGCGCCACGCGCGCCCATTGAAGAAGCAGGTCTCTCGATCCAACCGGCAGCCGGCGCGCGACCGAGAGGTCGATGTCGCCGCGAAACCGTCCATAGGGATAGGCTAGGATGCTCTCCACCGGCTCGACCGTTCCCGGCCGGATGTCCAGGGCCAGCACTTCACCATCGAAGAGAACGAGGGCGGTCTGGGCGACCGAGAGAAAGCGGTGCGCTTTCAACGGGTCGCCGGCCACGATCGCGACGGGACCACTGACCTCGTTCAGCAGCTTCGGGGCAACCAGCACCGAAGCGCCGGTCTCCACCGCCACGGGAACGCGCGAGGCGGTCCCTACGACTAGAACACCTTCCAGCGGCCCAAAGCCGGGCGTCCGGATAACCTCAAGAAAGCCGTTCGCGGCCAACCGGACCTGCAGGTCCGTGGCGAAATAACTCGGCGTCGAGCGATGAGCGGCCGGCAGGTCCCAATGCTCCCCGATGATGTTCTCGAGGCTGCTCACCAGTGCAGCCTGATCCTCGGTTAGATCGTAATCCAACTCACCTCTCCCTCGGCAAGCTCAGTGCGCCCTGCGAGATCAGGTTGAGCTGAATTTCGTAGGCTCCCGAGGTAATAGTGTTGGCCGTATTCGCTCGGAAGAATATCTCCAGGTACTTGTCCCCGCCGGTCAGGCAATCCGGGACGTACTTCATCAGATAATCCATGACATCCGTGACGGCGTCGGCGCCCGCCACGCGCGCGATATTGGCGTCGACCGTCGGCGGCGATCGCTTGGCTCGCTGGTCGACCACGAGGTAGGTCAGCATGCGAAAAGCCTCGAGCTTGGCGACGATGCGCGCCGCGGCCGTGGCGGCCGCCGGATCGAAGCGGCCCTCGCGCTTGAGTTGGGCGATGGCGGTGTCGATGACCTTGCGGCCGATGTCGTAGCGCGGGATGCCGACACGCTCGTGGCTCAGCGCGTAGGTGATGATTTCCCAGGCGCGGCCCTCCTCCCCCACCCGATTGACGACCGGAACCTCGACATCGGTGAAGAAGACTTCGTTTAGGTGGCCCGCCTCGGGCAATCCGTCAAAGGGCGCTACGCGAACACCGGGCGAGGCCATCGGTACGAGGAAGATGGAGATCGACTTTCGCTCCGGCGAGGTCCGCGCCAGCAGGAAGCACCAGTCGGCGAGATGAGCGTATGACGTCCATATCTTTTGCCCGTTGATGACGTAGACGTCGCCACGCCGCTCGGCGCGGGTCTGCAGCGCCGCAAGATCGGTCCCCGCCTGCGGCTCTGAGAAACCTTGGCACCAGATCACCTCGCCGCGGCTGATGCGGCCCAAATGCTCCGCCTTCTGCTCGGGTGTGCCGTACTTCATGAGCGCCGGGCCGATCCAGTTGACGTTCATGTATTGCGGGCCGCGCGGCTCGGCCCACGTCCAAAGTTCCTCGGCGAGGATGAAATGCTCCCAGGGCGAGGCGTCGGCGCCGCCGTATTCCCTGGGCCAATGCGCCGTCAGGAGTCCGGCCTCGGCCAGTTTCGGACAGAAAGTGCGGGAGAACCCGACCTGCTCAGGCGAGCCTCGCCCCTTGGCGATATCGGCAAACCAGTTGTCCGGCATCTCCCGCTCAAGAAAATCGCGGACTCGAGCGCGGTATGCCTCCTGCTCCGTCGTCCAGGCAAATTCCATCGGCCGTCCTTCCGTTCGGCCGACGGTAGGTTCGCTCCTTAATGCGGTCATCAATCATTCTGGGCGCGACCATATCGGGCTGGATATGGTCAAAAGCAGGCGCCATGGCGGCCGCGCGTTTTTCCTGGGACAGGGGTGCATGACGGAGGAAGGCGAACCATCGCCCCGCGCCGAAGCGAGGTCGGGCGCCGACGCGACCCGGCGGACTTTGATCGTGCCGTTGATCGTCGGGTTCGCGATCCTGATGCAAACGCTGGATTCAACCGTCGTCGCGGTTGCATTGCCGGCGATGGCCAGGTCGCTCGGTGAAGACCCGCTGACCATGAACCTGGCCCTGACGGCCTATCTGGTTGGCGCGGCCGTCTTCCTGCCAATCAGCGGCTGGGCCGCCGACCGGTTCGGCGCCCGCACGGTCTTCTCCGTGTCCATAGTCGTATTCGCGTTGAGTTCACTCGCCTGCGGCCTGTCCCAAAACCTTCCGCAACTTGTAATCGCCCGCACGATCCAAGGCTTCGCGGGGGCCATGCTGATGCCCGTGGGCAGGCTGGTTCTGTTGCGGACAGCGCAGAAGGCCGAGCTGATACGCGCGGTGTCGGTGCTCACCGTGCCGGCGCTGCTCGGCCCCGTTCTCGGGCCGCCCCTCGGCGGTCTCATCGTGACCGTTGCGTCCTGGCGCTGGGTTTTCCTGATCAACATTCCGATCGCGCTGCTCGGCCTGGTCCTCGTCAACCGCTTCATCGCCAACGTACGCGACGAGAACCCGGCGGCGCTCGACCTCGTGGGCTTCGCGCTGTCCGCGCTGGCGCTCGGGGGTCTGGCGGTGGGCCTCGGCAATCTCGGCCGGCCACAGCCCCCACCCGAGCTGGCCATCGGACTGGCGCTCGGCGGGTTGTTCTTCGGGGGCCTCTACATTCTGCACGCGAGACGAAAAGCGCGGCCCATCGTCGAGATGTCGCCGTTCCGGATGCTGACGTTCCGGAACACGGCGGCCGGCGGCCTCTTCACCCGGCTCACGATCGGCGCGACGCCCTACCTCCTGGCGCTGCTGTTACAGGTCGCCTTCGGCATGAGCGCGCTGGCGGCTGGCTTGCTGACCTTCGCGACGGCGGCGGGAGCCCTGATGATGCGCATCAGTGCGGGTCCGATCATCCGGCGGGTCGGCTTCCGAAGGCTGATGATCGTCAACGGCGTGTTGACCGCCGGCTCGCTGATGGTGTGCGCGGCCTTCCGCCCCGACACACCGCAGCTCCTGATCCTGGGGGTGCTCGCCGGACATGGCTTTCTGCGCTCGCTGCAGCTCACCTGCCTCAACTCGCTGGCTTATGCGGATCTCGAAGCCGAGCAGATGAGCGCGGGAAGCACCATCATCGGTATCGCCCAGCAGCTTTCGCAGTCGCTAGGCATCGGCCTGTGCGCGACGGTGGTGCAATGGGCGAACGCCATGGGGGGCGGCGGAGCGATCACCACCGGCGACGTCGCGCCCGCCTTCATCGTGATTTCGGCGGTGTCGCTGCTGTCGATCCCCTTCTACGTCCGGCTGCCCAAGGGCGCCGGCGCGCAGATGATCCCGCCCGAAGACTAGCGCGCGGGAAAGTGCCGCCGCAGAAAGCCGATCACCCCGTCATTGAAGGCATCGTTGCGGTCGCCGGCCACCATATGGCTCGCGCCCGGGACATCGAAAACCTCCAGGCCCGGAAAATGGGCGCGGAACTCTTCGACGGCGTCGTCCTTGACCAGTTCGCTTCGCAGGCCGCGCACCAGCAACGACGGGATCGTGACCTTGCGGGCCATATCGAGGAGTTCACGAACAACCTCGTCAGACCGGCCGGGCGTATCGGGCCAATTGGGATCCCAATGCCAGTAGTAGCGCCCGTCGTCGCGCCGCCGCAGATTTTTGCTGAGCCCGCTGACGTCGGCTGGACGCGGCCGGGCCGGATTATAGGCCGAGACGGCGGCGGCCGCCTCCTCCAGCGAGGCAAAGCCCTCGCGGCCCTTGTTCAGGAAGTTGCGGATTTTCTCGACGCCCCGCGGCGACGAGCGCGGCACGATATCGACCAGCACCAGGGCCTTGACGGCGGGGGGCGACTTGCGGCCAACGAGGTGGAAGGACGTCATTCCGCCCATTGAGGCGCCGACGAGGGCGATGGGCCCCGGCAACGCACTCAACAGCGCTTCGAGATCGGCCGCGCGGGCCTCCATCGAATAGTCGGCGGCGGGGTCCCAGCCGCTGTCGCCGTGGCCCCGCGCGTCGTAGTTGACGACCCTGTAGCCTTCGTCGACCAGGCTGCGCATGGCCTCGGCCCAGGAGTGCCGGGTCTGGCCGCGCCCATGCAGCAGCACAACCGTCGGCGCTGTCTCCTCGCCGCCCACATCGGCGGTCAGCAACAGCCCGCCGGAACCCACAAACTGACGCGTCTCGTATTGGCGCGCCGGCGCTGCTGCCCGCGTACTCAAGTCTTATCTTCCTTCCTGGGCAATTGATCTCGTGGCGAGGTGAATGGCTGCGAGGTGACGAACTGCGGAAGTCCTCCGCCGCCGTCGATCGCGATGGTCTGGCCCGTGATGAACGCCGCGTAGGGCGAGCAGAGATAGGAGACGAGCCAGCCGATCTCTCGCGGGTCTCCCACCCGGCCGACCGGGACCCGGTCGCCGGCATCCTCCCAGCCCATGCGACCAGCCCTGACCTGGGGATCGCCGTCGTCATGGATGAAGCGGCCAGGCGCCACCGCATTTACGCGGATGCCATCCCGCGCCCACTCGGCGGCGAGACTGCGGGTCAGATTGACAACACCCGCCTTGGCCGCGCCGCTGTGCGCCACGCCGGGACCGCCGGCCACTCCGGCCAGGGAGACGATATTCACGATCGAGCCTTCGCCTTGCCCCAAGCGGCGGCGCGCGAACGCGCGGGCGCATAGGAACGCTCCTGTCAGCACGCGATCGACGACCGTTGCCCATCCGTTGGGCGTGATGTCCTCGGCCGGTGAGAAGAAGTTCGCGGCGGCGTTGTTGACCAGGATGTCCACCGGACCCACCAGCGATTGCGCCTCGTCGAAAGCCGTTTCGATCGCATCGGGGTCGCGCACATCGAGCGCGACGCCGTATCCCCGGCCCCCTACAGCCTCGACCGAGGCGACGCCCTGGGCGCGATGAGCCTCGCCCCGGCTCGCGATCACCACCGAGGCTCCAGCGCGCGCCAGTTCGACGGAGATGGCGCGGCCAAGGCCGGTGCCACCGCCGGTAACCAGCGCCACGCGATCGGCCAGCGCTCCGGACGGCAACAGGCCAGGTTGCGGCAGGCCGCTCATGTTGGGCTCAGCGATTCGCCGCGCAGCAGCGTGTCCTTCACCGCTCGCTTGTTCAGCTTACCGCTGCCGGTTCGTGGAAGATGTTCCATCGGCACGATGTGAATGATCTTCGGCGCCTTGAACGTGGAAATGTCCTGGCGAAGCCGTCGGCGAAGCTCATCCGCGTCCAGCTTCGCGTCCCCCCGCGGCGCGACAACAGCGGCCACGATCTCGTCCAGTCCCTCGCCCGGCATGGCGAAGACGCCGGCCTCCTGCACATCGGGATAGGCTTCCAGCGCGAGCTCCACCTCTCGCGGAGAGACGTTCGCGCCCACCGTCTTGATCATCTCGCTGTTGCGTCCGCGGAAATAGATGAAGCCGTCCTCGTCGATGCGGCAGATGTCGCCGGTGGCGTAATAGCCATCGACATCGAAGACTTCGTGCCGCTCGCGCTTGTACATGCCTTGCATCATGCCGGGACCGCGGAGCCAAAGCTCCCCCTCCTGGTTCGCAGGCAAGTCCTCCTTGGTGTCGAAATCGCGGATCACGCGCTCTATGTCCGGAACCGCGCGCCCGAACGCGCCGGACTTGTCGGGCGGCATCACACCCCCCGGTTCAAAACTGTGCATGGCCATCGTCTCAGTCATGCCGAGTCCGCGTGATTGCCTGTTCGCGGGGACCGGCTCGCCGTTCTCGTCGCGAGGACCGGCAAAATATGTCGTCAGCCCCGGACCCGGCTCCAGTCCATGCAGAGCCATGTGTTCACGGAGCTGCTTGATAAGCGCAGGCTGGGCCGAGAGCTCCGTGACGTCGTTCTCAAGCGCCGCTCTCGCGACATCTTCCAGCTTCGGCGTATCCGGGATCACCACCCGGTAGCCGAGGTGCAGCCCGATGAAGAACGTGAGCAGGCCGGCCACCCAGCAGAAAGGCCCCAGCACCAAGACGCGGCTATCCGACGTATAGGTCCGGCCGCTTCGCGTGGCGTGGGTGCGCCGGATCACGGGGCCATGAGTGTGCAGAACACCCTTGGGATCGGCGGTGGTCCCGGAGGTGTAGATGAGCAGTGCGAGATCCGCCGGTACGACACTCGCTTCGACCTGCTTCAGAAGCTCCTCGTCTACAGGCGGCTCGTCGCTCATTGAGCGGCGAACATCCACGCCCCACGGGGGGACCTGATCTCCCCAGACATGGACAGCGCGCAGGTATGGGAAGGCGTCAAGGAAGAGCGGAGCGGCGGAACTCTGTCCACGGATGTCAGGGGCGACCTCCTCCAGCCGGGCGACATAATCATGGCTGAGGAAACGGTCGGCCATGAACAGGGCGTGTAGGTCGGCATGCCGGATCACCCACGCAAGTTCGCGGCGCTGGTAGAGCGTGGAGAGCAGCACGGCGACCGCGCCGATCCGCGTGATGGCCAGGAAGGTCACCACCCATTCGATCGAGTTCGGCATCAAGACGCCGATGCGCGTCCCCTTGCCGACCCCCGAGGCCAGCAGGCGACGGGCCAGCACGGCCGATCGCCGTTCGGCGTCGCGGAAAGAAAGCTGCTCTCCCTTGTGCGTCATCAGGATGCGCGACTCAAACCGGTCGGCGGCCGCATGAAAGCAGTTGGGCAGCGTCGCCACGTAGTCGGGTGGCGCCACCAGCTCCTCGCGAGTCATCGGGCGACCTCGGACCGCCTGGGCAAGCGCACCTTCGCCCAGCCGCGGGTCGTCTCCTCGTCAAGCTGGTTCATCGAGCGGATAGCCACCGTCGCGAGACCGGCGGCGGCGTCTATCTCGGTGACCTCGCCTCGTATCCAGGTGATGTCGCCGAGGATGTTCATCCCCACCAGCTTGACCTGCAGCTCCTCGAGCACGCCGTGGTCCCCCATCCAGTCGGTGACGATGTGGGACATCCAGCTCACGCGCTGGAAGCCGAAGTCGTAACCGCCCGGTATGCCGCTGGCCCGCGCCAGGGCGGGCTCCCAGTGGGGCGCTTCGATGGTGTCGGGGATGCCCGTTTCGGGGTGGATCATCTTCACCCCTGGATGCAGCTTGAGAAAACTGTGCGCCATCCGATTGGCGGGGTTGAGGCCGCAGCCGCCGCCGAGCAGGAAGCCGATCAGGTTGGTGATCGTCAACGGCCCCTTGAGCAGCGGGGGCAGCGCCTCGCCGACGGCCACATCTTCAATGAACCGAGGCTCCGCGCCGCGCCGGGCCTTCACCTCGGCCTCATGCTGGGCGGCGAACCGCTCACGGTCTTCCGCCGTGTAGGTGGCCAGCGGCCGATCGAGATAGGCCGCCCGCGACCGCGTCTGGCCCCGCTCGAAGCGGCGGGTGGTATGGTCGACCTCGGCGATCAGCTCATCCTTCTCGGTCAGCAGATACTGACGCTCGACATGCGACACCGAACGTCCGCCGAACTTCCCTTCATGCACCTGGACGTCGACCATCTCGCATTCGGCGCGGATGACCTCACCTTCCTGCGCCAGCCGGCGCCAGCGCCAGTGCTCGCCGGCGAAGATGCCGAGTGCGCCCGGCAGAAACTCGTCGACAGCCTGGTTGCCATCCTCGGGTCGCAGGCGCGGGCCCCGCATATGGCTGTAAAGGTAACAGGGCGGCGCCACCCGGAAGCCGAAGAGGGTCTTGGCGTAAGCTTCGTCCCACCACAACGGATTGTCGTCGCCGAGGCCTAGGGCAAAGTGCTCGATGCCCTCAGCAGTCACCGTCCTGTTCCAACCCGGCAGCGGCTTCCTTACGCCGAGAGCCGCGCGAATCTCGTCGATGCCCGCGTCCGTGATCTTGGCGTTCCGCCAATCCACATCCTTCATCAAGGTAACTCTCTATGCTCATGGCGGCGTGGCAGCCGTACCTTCGCCACGCCCTTGGCCGTCGTCTCGTCCAGTTGATTGCGGGCGATCAGCCGGATGACGGCCTCGCCGGCGGCGACGTCGACGGCCGTCACCTCGCCGCTTAGCCAGGTCACGTCGCCAAGGAAGTTCGGCCGTCTAACCTGGGCCTCCAGCTCCGCGAGGCGGCCATGGTCTCCCATCCAGTCTGTGAGCAGATGGGAAAACCAGCTCACCCTCGCGATGCCGAAGTCGTAGCCCGCCGGAAGGCCGCTGGCGCGCGCCAGCGCCGGTTCGAAGTGAGCAGCTTTCAGCGTGTCGACGATGCCCGTTTCGGGATGAAGAAGCCGCCCGCCGGGATGAAGCTTCAGATAGCTGTCGACCATGCGGTTCGTCGGCGTGTTGCCGCTCCCCGCGCCCAGCAGGAAGCCGACCATCGCCGTGATGGTCAGCGGCCCCTTGAGCATGGGGCCGATGTCCTCACCGGCGCGGACATCCTCGATGTAGCGCGGCTCGCCGCCGCGCCTTGCCGCGATCTCCGCCTCGTAGTGGGCGGCGAAGCGGTCAATGTCCGCGTCGGTCCAGGTCGCCATCGGCCGGTCGAGGTAGGCGCTACGCTCTCGCGTCCGGCCGCGCTCAAACCGGCGAATGGTCTGATCCTGCTCGGCGATCAGCTCGTCGCCGGCCAGGAAGCTGATACGCTCGACCTGCGCCACCGAACGACCACCGAAGCCGCCTTCGCGGACGCTGACCTCGACCAGCGCGCTCTCCGCGCAAATCCTCTCACCGACCCGCGGCAGACGCCGCCAGCGCCATTTCTCGCCCGCAAGCAGACCCATAACGCCGGGTAAAAACCGGTCGGTGGAGGCGTGCCCGTGTTCTGGCCTAAGCCTCGGCCCCCCGGCGTGGCTGTACAGATAGCAGGGCGGCGCCACCCTGCCTCCATGCGTTGAGGCCGCCGCATAGGCGTCGTCCCACCAGAGCGGGTTGTCGTCGCCGATCCCAAGCGCGAAGTGCTCAACACCCTCAGACGTGACCAGCCGATTCCAGCCAGGCACGGGGCGAGTGACGCCGATCGCCGAACGCATCAGCTCGAGGCCCGCCTCGGTAATGCGGCCGCCTTGCCAGTCGATCTCACTCATCAGCGGTCCTCTGCACCCTGGGAAGAGCGCGGTGGGCCGGACTTGAAATCCGGCCCGCCGTCAGTGGCGGCGAGGAACCGTCTCTATGCAACGCACGCATTTCGCCGAACCGAGGAGAAATTCACCACTTGGCCTTGAAGGT
>CAMLRH010000034.1 GCA_946482375.1 uncultured Caulobacteraceae bacterium
AATGGACTTCAACGACACACCCGAAGAAGCCGCCTTCCGCGAAAAGGCCCGTGGCTGGCTGGCCGACAACGCCGCCAACCACAAGGCTACCAGCGCCAACGGCCGCCGGCCCAACAGCCCCGAGCACATGGCTGCCGCCAAGGAGTGGCAGACCAAGAAGGCCGAGGCTGGTTTCGCCTGCATCACCTGGCCCAAGGAGTGGGGCGGGGGCGGCGGCACGCCGATCCAGTCGGTCATCTTCAACCAGGAAGAAGCCAAGGCCGGCGTCAACTACGGCTACTTCACCATCGGCCTTGGCATGTGCGTGCCGACGGTGATGGCCTTCTCCAACGAGGACACCAAGAAGCGCTTCGTCGGCCCGGCCGTACGCGGCGAGGAAATCTGGTGCCAGCTGTTCTCCGAACCGGCCGGTGGCTCTGACGTGGCGGCGGCGCGGACCCGCGCCATCAAGGACGGCGACGAGTGGGTGATCAACGGCCAGAAGGTCTGGACCACCGGCGCCCAGTACTCCGACTACGGCATCCTGCTCGTCCGCACCGACCCCGACGTGCCCAAGCACAAGGGCCTGACCATGTTCTGGATCGACATGCACGATCCGGCCGTGGAGGTCCGCCCGATCCACCAGATGAGCGGCGGCTCGGAGTTCAACGAGGTCTACTTCACCGACCTGCGCGTCAAGGACAGCCAGCGGCTCGGCGAAGTGGGGCAGGGCTGGCAGGTGGCGCTGGTCACGCTGATGAACGAGCGCCTGGCCGTCGGCGGCTCGGCGGGCCCGGACTACAAGCTGGTTATGGACCTCGCGCGCCAGCTCGGCACGATGAAGGACCAGTCGCTGCGCGAGAAGCTGGCCGACTGGTACGTCGCCTCTGAAGGTCTGAAGCTGACCCGCTTCCGCGCCATGACGGCGCTGTCGCGCGGTCAGACGCCGGGGCCGGAAAGCTCCATCGGCAAGATCATCTCGGCTAACCAGATGCAGGACATGGCCAACAGCGCCCTGGAGGCCGAGGACCAGTACGGGATCATCAACGACCCCGCGCTGGCGCCGCTCGAAGCCGCGTTCCAGCAGAGCCTGATGTGGGCGCCGGGCCTTCGCATCGCCGGGGGCACCGACGAAATCCTGAAGAACATCATCGCCGAGCGGGTGCTTGGCCTGCCAGGCGATGTCCGCGTCGACAAGGACGTGGCGTTCAAGGACATGCCGACGGGGCGGTAACAGAACCCCTCTCCCTCGAGGGGAGAGGGGCAGGGGTGAGGGTGTAGCCGCTGAGATGAGGTGAAGGGCTTAGGTGGGCTCGGCGCCTCAAGCGCCTGCCTTTCCACTCGTTGCACTCACCCTCATCCCAACCCTTCTCCCATCGAGGGAGAAGGGCTTTTACTGCAGGTTATTGCCGCCCGGCTGGCTGACCTCTTCCAGCACGTCGCCGGCCTTGGAGGGCGGCGACTGGCGGGCGAGGTCGCCCAGCGAGACAATGCCGACCAGTTCCTTGTCGCGGTTGACGACGGGGATGCGGCGGATCTGGCCGGTGGCCATCTTGTCGCAAACCTCGGTCAGGTCGTCGTCGTCGAAGCAGTATTCGACGTCGGACGTCATCACCTGGGCCACGCTGGTGTCGGGGCCCAGGCCCTTGGCCAGCGCGCGGACGACGATGTCGCGGTCGGTGACGATGCCCTGCAGGCGGCGGCCGTCGCAGACGGGCAGGGAGCCCGCGTCGATGCGGGCCATGGTCTCGGCGGCCTCGCGCAGGGTGGTTTCAGGACGGGCGACCTCGACGTCGCGCGTCATCATCTCGGAAATCTTCATGGGCGGTCCTCCGGCTCGCTAGCTAAGCCGATAGAACCCTTCAGGCGCCCGCGTGTTCCGGCTTGGCGGACCGTCACAAAACCTTCACAAGCAGCGCCGTGGGTTTGTGACAGAACTGCTGCGGTTTCGTGACGATTCCGCCGCCGCTGGGGACGGGAAAGATGCTGAGTTGGTTCCAGGCCTTAATGCCCAAGGAAGGGCGCTTCTTCGAGCTGTTCCGGCGTCATACCGAGACGCTGGTAAAGGGCGCCGACGCCCTGCGGCATCTGCTCGACGGAGGGCCGGACGTACCGAAGTGGTGCGACGAGGTCAGCCGTCACGAGAACGACGCCGACCAGGTCACCCGCGAGGTGCTGACCGAGGTTGGCCGCACCTTCATCACGCCCTTCGACCGCGGCCACATCCAGGCGCTGACCACCACCATGGATGACGCCATCGACCAGATGCAGAAGACGGCCAAGGCGGTCACCCTGTTCGAGCAGCGCGAGTTCACCGACGAGATGCGGGCCATGGCCGACATCATCGTCAAGACCTCGCACCTGACCGTTGAGCTGGTCGACGGACTGGCCAGCCTGCGCAAGAATTCCGCGCAGATCACCAGCCTCGCCATGCAGATCACGGCGCTGGAGGAGGAGGCGGACCACCTCTACGACGCCGGCATGAAGGCGTTGTTCGTCCGCGCCCGCGATAGCGGCGCCGCGCTCGACTACATGGTCGGGGCCGAGATCTACGATCATCTGGAGAAGGTGGTCGACCGCTTCGAGGACGTGGCCAACCGCGTCTCGACCGTCCTCATCGAGCACATGTAGGCCGGGACGCTTCCGTGGACCCGTTCTACATCCTGGTCTTCCTGATCGCCGTCGCGCTCGCGTTCGACTTCCTGAACGGCATGCACGACGCGGCGAACTCCATCGCCACCATCGTCGCCACGCGGGTCCTGCCGCCCCAGTGGGCGGTGGGCTGGGCGGCCTTCTTCAACTTCATCGCCTTCCTGGTCTTCGGCCTGCACGTCGCCAACACCATCGGGAAGGGTCTGATCGAGCCCAGCGTCATCACCGACGCGGTCATATTCGGCGCGCTCATGGGCGCCATCAGCTGGAACGTCATCACCTGGCTGCTGGGCATTCCCTCATCCAGTTCGCACGCGCTGATCGGCGGGCTGATCGGGGCGGGGATAACCAGGGCCGGCTTCGACGCGGTGATCTGGAGCGGCTTCACCAAGACCGCCCTGGCCATCGTCGGCTCGCCGCTCACTGGCTTCATCCTGGCCATGATCCTCGTGCTGCTCGTCTCATGGCTGTTCGTGCGGTCGAACCCGCAGTTCGGGGACAAGGTCTTCCGCCGCCTGCAGTTCGTCTCCGCCTCGCTCTACTCGCTGGGCCACGGCGGCAACGACGCCCAGAAGACCATGGGCATCATCATGGCCCTGCTGATCTCGCGCGGAGAGATGGGGGCCGACGCCGCCGTGCCGTTCTGGGTAGTGATCACCTGCCAGGCCGCCATTGCGCTCGGCACCCTGACGGGCGGCTGGCGGATCGTTCACACAATGGGATCGAAGATCACGCGCCTGTCGTCGATGCAGGGCTTTTGCGCCGAGACCGGTGGGGCGATCACCCTGTTCGCGGCCACCCACTTCGGCATTCCCGTCTCGACCACCCACACCATCACCGGCGCGATCGTCGGCGTCGGGGCCTCGCGGCGGGCGAGCGCGGTGCGGTGGAACATCGCCGGGCGGATCGTCATCGCCTGGGTAGTGACCATTCCCGCGGCGGCGGCGATGGCGGCCGGCTTCTACTGGCTGGCCACGCTGTTCGGCCTCTGACGATGGGCAAGGGCTCGGTCCAGTACGCGGCCTTGCCCTGGAGGGTGCGCGACGGCGCGGTGGAGGTCCTGCTGATCACCTCCTCGAACGGCCGCTGGATCATCCCAAAAGGCTGGCCGATGGAGGGCAAGGCCCCGCACGAGGCGGCAGCACAGGAAGCCTGGGAGGAAGCCGGCGTCCGCGGCGAGGTTTCACCGCGATCCGTCGGCGTCTTCCACTTCGACAAGGCGAGGAAGAGCGGCGCCGTCAAACACCTGGAAGCCCAGGTCTTCCCGCTTACCGTCGCCGAGGAGGCCGCCGACTGGCCGGAGGCCGGCCGGCGCGAACGGCGGTGGCTCGACCAGGTCGAAGCCGCCGCCGCCGTGCCGTATGCCGAGCTCTCGGCGTTGCTGGCCGCCTTCAGCCCTACTCGTTGACGCTGCGGCCCTCGCGGGCGGCGCGGACAAGGCGGACGAACTCGGCGCGCAGTCCGTACTCGTCGCGGCCACGGGCGTTCTGGGCCATGCGCTCGATGTCGTCCCAGCCGTACCAGTCCTCCATCCAGGCATCGTGGCGCAGCTTCTGGCCGAAGCCCGCCACCGCCATGGCCCAGCGGGTGGACTCCGGCGCGGTCTCGACCGTGCGCATGTCCCGCGCGGTGATCGGCTGGCTCATCAGCAGCGAGGACTTCTCGCCCGGCAGCTTGTAGCGGACCTTCAGGTGGGCGAACTCGCCGGAGACGTCGGGCCTGGAGTCCGGCGCGAACTGGCGGCGCGGCTGGTAGCGCAGCGGATCGCTGGAGGGCGCGCCGCCGGCCAGCGCCACTTCATAGAGCGCCGTCACCGACGCCCCCGCGCCGACCTCGCCCGCATCGACGCGATCGTTGTTGAAGTCCTCGCGGTTCAGCATCCGGGTTTCGTAGCCGATCAGCCGGTACTCGCTGACCACGGCCGGGTTGAACTCGACCTGGATCTTCACGTCGTCGGCGATGGGGAACAGCGACGAGGAGAAGTCGTCGCGGAACACCTTCCGGCCCTCGTCCAGCGTGTCGATATAGGCGGCCGCGCCGTTCCCCGCCTGGGCCAGGGTCTGCATCATCACGTCGTTGTAGTTGCCGCGGCCAAAGCCATAGACCGACAGGTAGACGCCGGTCTTGCGCTTCTGGGCGACGAAGTCCTCCAGCTTCTCCGGATCGGCAACGCCGACGTTGAAGTCGCCGTCGGTGAGCAGGATGACCCGGTTCACCGCCCCCTTGCGGAAGTTCTGCTCGGCCAACGCGTAGGCCAGCGCCAAGCCTTCGCCGCCAGCCGTCGAGCCGCCGGAGTGCAGAGCGCCAAGGGCGCACCGCATGCGGACCTTGTCGCGGCCGGTCGTGGGAGCCAGCACGGCGCCGGCCGACCCGGCGTAGGCGACCATCGAGACGCGGTCCTGGGGCCGAAGCTGGCTGATCAGGATGTCCAGCGCGCGCTTGGCGAGCGGCAGCCGGTCCGGGCCCGACATCGAGCCCGAGGTGTCGATCAGGAAGACGAGGTTCAGTGGCGGCTGTTCGGTCTTCGGGATCTCGTAGCCCTGCAGCCCGATGTGGATGATGTGCCGGTCCTTGGCCCAGGGGGAAGGCACGACGGCCGTCGTCGCGCGGAATGGTTCGCTGGTGTTGCGCGGGGCTTCGTAGGCGTAGTCGAAATAGTTGATCAGCTCCTCGACCCGCACGGCGTCGGCGGGCGGCGTCTGGCCGTCGCTGAGGAAGCGGCGGACGTTCGAATAGGACGCGGTGTCGACGTCGATGGAGAAGGTCGAGACCGGCTCCTCGGCCACCCGCTTGATGGGGTTGGACTCGACGTCGCGATAGCGGTCGCGCTCGATCGTCCCCGGCGGCGGGCCGTAGGGGTAGCGGCCTTTCGCTATTTCCGCCCGCGCCTGCCCGGTGACGGCGAGCGCATCGGCGGGGGCGGCCATCAGCGGAACGGGCGGGGGCGCTGGCGGAGGCGGCGAGGGGACGACGCCCGGCATGGGCCTACGCAGCGCCTGCGCAGGCGCACCTCGGTAATACTCCTCCTCGTAGGCGGGTTCGGCGTAGCCCAGCGCCCGGCAGACGTCTGCCGAGGGCGTCGGCCCCGGCTCCGGAAGCGGTGGAATGGCGGAAGCGGGCGCGGCTGAGCCGGCCACCAGGCCGGCGAGCGCGCAAAGGCTCACGCGGCGAAACAGTGCAAGCGCGGACATGTTCGGTCCTCCCAACCGATGCCATCCCCGTCCCCGAGAAATGGTCGCGCTTGATTGAAGGCGGATTTTCGGCGGGACCGCGGCGTTTCCCGGACGGGGGCGACGCCTTGGCAATCGGCGTCCGCACCGCTACATCCGGCCCGACTTTTCCTCACAACGAGCGAGCATCCGCGCCCCATGGCCGCCCAATACATTTTTCAGATGCAGGGTCTGACCAAGACCTTTCCCGGCGGGAAGAAGATTTTCGAGAACATCTGGCTGAGCTTTTATCCTGACGCCAAGATCGGCGTGGTCGGCGTCAACGGCTCGGGCAAGTCGACGCTGCTCAAGATCATGGCCGGCATCGACAAGGAGTTCTCCGGGGAGGCCAAAGCCGCCGACGGCGTCAAGCGCGGCTACCTGGAGCAGGAGCCGCAGCTCGATCCGGACAAGACCGTCTGGGAAAACGTCATCGCCTGGTGCGACGAGAAGAAGCTCGTCGACCGCTACAACGCCGTCGCCGCCGAGATGGGCGAGAACTACACCGACGAGCTGATGGAGGAGATGACCGCCCTTCAGGAGCAGATCGACGCCGGCGACCTGTGGGATATCGACAGCCGCATCGAAATGGCCATGGACGCTCTGCGCTGTCCGCCCAACGAGTCCGGCGTCACCAAGCTGTCGGGCGGTGAGAAGCGCCGCGTGGCGCTGGCCCGGCTGCTGCTGTCCAAGCCCGACATGCTGCTGCTCGACGAACCGACCAACCACCTCGACGCCGAGTCCGTGGCCTGGCTGCAACACCACCTGGAAGCCTTCCCGGGCTGCGTGATCCTGGTCACCCACGACCGCTACTTCCTCGACCAGGTGACGAAGTGGACGCTGGAGCTCGATCGCGGCAAGGGCCACCCGCACGAGGGCAACTACTCCAGCTGGCTGGAGGCCAAGACCAAGCGCGTGATCCAGGAGCAGTCGGAATCGGAGGCCCGCCAGCGCGCCATGAAGCGCGAGCTGGAGTGGGTTCGCGCCGGCGCCAAGGCTCGTCAGGCCAAGTCCAAGGCGCGTCTGGCGGCTTACGACGAAATGGTCCGCGCGCAGGAAAACGCCCGTCAGGCGCAGACCTTCGCCGCCATCCAGATTCCGCCCGGCCCGCGGCTGGGCAACCTCGTCCTGGAGGTCGAGGGGCTGGAGAAGGACTATGGCGACAAGGTCCTGTTCAAGGGCCTGTCGTTCAAGCTGCCACCCAACGGCATCGTCGGCGTCATCGGGCCGAACGGGGCCGGCAAGTCGACGCTGTTCAAGCTGATCACCGGGCAAGAGCAGCCCGACGCCGGCAAGGTCCGCATCGGCGAGACGGTGAAGCTGGCCTACGTCGACCAGACCCGCGACGACCTGGAGCCGAACAAGACCGTCTGGGAGGCGATCAGCGGCGGCACCGAGGTGATGATGGTCGGCAAGCGTGAGCTGTCCAGCCGCGCCTACGTCGGCAGCTTCAACTTCAAGGGCGGCGACCAGCAGAAGAAGGTCGGCCAGCTGTCGGGCGGCGAGCGCAACCGCGTGCACCTGGCCAAGACGCTGGCCACCGGCGGCAACGTCATCCTGCTCGACGAACCGACCAACGACCTCGACATCGAGACGCTGCAGAACCTCGAGGAGGCGCTGGAGGAATTCGCCGGCTGCGCCGTGGTCATCAGCCACGACCGCTGGTTCCTCGACCGGCTGGCGACCCACATCCTCGCCTTCGAGGGCGACAGCCACGTCGAATGGTTCGAGGGCAACTTCGAAGCCTACGAGGAAGATAAGAAGCGCCGTTTGGGCGCCGACAGCCTCATTCCCCACCGCATCAAGTTCCAGAAATTCGCGCGGTAGGGCATGATTGGTGACGGGGGGCTGAACGGAGACGCCCGATGACCAAGCCCACCGTCCTTCTGTCCCACGAGATGCTGCTGCCGCTGCAGGCGACGCTGGAGCCCGCGTATACGGTGCTGCGGCTGTGGGACTACCCGGACCGGCTGGCCTTCGTGGAGGGGCCCGGCAGGCAGGTGCAGGCGATCGTCCACGCGGGCGAGGTCAAGCTGGAGCGCGACCTGCTGGCGGAGATGTCGAAGCTCGGCCTCATCGCCTGCGTCAGCGTCGGCTACGACGGCGTCGACGTCCCCTGGTGCAAGGCGCACGGGATCGCGGTGACCCATTCCATCGGCCTGAACGCCGACGACGTGGCCGATCATGCGGTGGGTTCGCTGATCGCGGTCTGGCGCGGGATCGTCGAGGGCGACCGGCGGCTGCGCGCCGGCAAATGGACCCATTCGGACCGCATGCGGCCCAGGCCGTCGCTGCGCGGGAAGTGCGCCGGCGTCGTTGGGCTCGGACACATCGGCGAGGCGGTGGCGCGTAGGCTCGATACGATGGGCATGATCGTGCGCTGGTGGGGCCCCAACCCCAAGCCGGACACCGCCTGGCCGCGCACACGAAACCTGCTGACCCTGGCCCGGGAATCGGACGTGCTGGTGGTCTGCTGCCGGGCCGATGCGTCCAATCGCGACCTGATCAACGCCGAAGTCATCGAGGCGCTGGGCCCGCGCGGGTGCCTGGTGAATGTGGCGAGGGGATCGCTGGTAGACGAAGCCGCGCTGATCGCGGCGCTGAAGTCGGGTGAGCTCGGGATGGCGGCGCTCGATGTCTACGAGACCGAGCCGACGCCGCCGTCACGCTGGAGCGATGTGCCCAATACGGTGCTGACGCCGCACATGGCCGGCGGCACGCTGGAGAGCATCCCGCTGATGGTCGCTCAGACCTTGGAGAATTTGCGCCGGTTCTTTCACGGCGAACCGCTGGCCACGCCGGTGGCAGCCTGAGCGGGAGACGAGGCGGGGCGAGCCGTCGGGTGGCTCGCCCCTCGGCTCGTCAGCTGGCAGCAGCTTCGGTGGCCGGAGCTTCTTCCGCGGCCGGAGCGGCGGCGGGGGCAGCTTCCGCGGCGGGAGCCGCTTCTTCAGCAGCCGGAGCGGCAGCTTCAGCGGCAGGGGCGGCTTCGGCGGCAGCCGGAGCAGCTTCAGCCGCCGGGGCGGTTTCTTCAGCGAACGCCGGCGCGGCGGCCAGCAGCAGGGCGGCCGAGGCGCCCGCGAGGATGGTTTGGAAGGTCATGGTCCGTTTCACTCCTACGCCCCCACTTTAGCGCGACGGGCGGCCGCACAATCGCGTGGAATGAGGCCAAAAAGGGGCGCTTACGGTCAAGCCTGTGGAAAGGCGGAAAATCGTTGACATAAAGACATAAGGATATCTTTATGTCCGCCATGAAGTTGACCTCTGGCCAAGCGGTGGAGATTCTGCGCGCGGCGGGCGAGCCGACCCGCCTGCGCGTCCTCGCCCTGCTGGCCGCCGAGGAACTCAGCGTGCTGGAGCTGTGCCGTATTCTGGACCAGAGCCAGCCGCGTGTCTCTCGCCACCTGAAGCTGCTGGCCGAAGCCGGGCTGGTCGAGCGATTCCCCGATGGGGCGTGGGTCTTCTACCGGCTGGCGGCCGACGCCCCGGGGCGCGAGCTGATCGGGCAGGTGCTGGCCGACATTGATTCGACCGACACGACCGCCCGTCGCGACGCCGAGCGGTTGTCCGCCATCCACGGCGAGCGCTCCGAGGAGGCCGCCGCCTATTTCGCCCGCAACGCCGCCCGCTGGGACGAAATCCGCTCTTTCCACGTGGCCGAGGACGAGGTCGAGTCGGCCATCCTGAAGGCGGCGGGAGGCGATCCGGTCGACAGGCTCGTCGATCTGGGAACCGGCACCGGGCGCATGCTGACCCTCCTGAGCGGCAAGGCGCAACGCAGGCTCGGCCTGGACCTGTCGCAGCAGATGCTCAACATCGCCCGCGTCCATACCGGCGAGGCCGGGCTGGAAGCGGAGCTGCGCCACGGCGACATCTTCGCCACGCGCCTGCCGGACGGGTTCGCCGATCTCGTCACCGTGCATCAGGTGCTGCACTACCTTTCCGACCCCGCCGCCGCGGTGGCCGAGGCCGCGCGACTGGTGGCTTCGGGCGGCAAGCTGCTGATCGTCGATTTCGCGCCGCATGACCTTGAAGTTCTGCGCGAGCAGCACCAGCACCGGCGCCTCGGCTTCTCCGACGAGGAGATCCTGCGCTGGCTGGCGGCGGCAGGCCTGCAAGGCGAGGTCAGCGAGACCCTGCCGCCCGCGAATGGCGAGGGGCTGACGGTGAAGATCTGGACCGGCCGCCGCGCCGCCGCTTCGAAGAGGAGCGCGGCATGAACGCCCCCATCTCGGCCCTTGGCCCCGTCGCCCGCGCCGGTGAGCGTGAGCAGCGCCGCCTGAACGTCTCGTTCGAGTTCTCGCCGCCGAAGACGCCGGAGGCCGAGGAAAAGCTCTGGCAATGCATCCGCCGGTTGGAGCCGCTCGATCCGTCGTTCGTGTCGGTGACCTACGGCGCCGGCGGCTCGACCCGCGAGCGGACGCACCGAACCGTCAAGCGGATGCTCGACGAGACGAGCCTGAAGCCCGCCGCCCACCTGACCTGCGTCGGGGCGACCCGCGCGGAGGTGGACGCGGTCATCAAGGACTATTGGGCGAGCGGCATCCGCCACATCGTCGCTCTGCGCGGCGATCCGCCGGGGAGCCTCGGCGGCGCCTACGCGCCACCCGCCGACGGCTACGCCAACGCCACCGAGCTGACCGCCGCCATCGCCCGGATCGCGCCGTTCGAGGTTTCCGTCGGCCTCTATCCGCAGGTGCACCCGGAAAGTCCGGGCGCGGCCTTCGATATCGACGTGCTGAAGCAGAAGGTCGATGCGGGTGCGACGCGCGCCATCACCCAGTTCTTCTTCGACATCGACGCCTTCCTCCGCTTCATGGAGCAGGTGCGGAAGGCGGGCATCACCATCCCGATTTCGCCGGGGATCATGCCGGTGTCGAATTACAAGGGGTTGGTCAGGATGGCCGGGCCCTGTGGCATCCCGGTGCCGGCGTGGCTCGCCAACCTCTTCGACGGTCTGGACGACGACCCCGAAACCCGCCGGCTGATCGCCTGCTCGGTGGCGGCCGAAATGTGCGCCCGGCTGGAGGAGGAAGGCTTCTCCGACTTCCACTTCTACACTCTCAACCGCGCCGACCTTGTCTACGCCATCTGCCGCGTGCTGGGCGTGCGGGAGCCCGAGCCCGCGAAGGAGGCTGTGGCATGAGGCCCCCTCAGTCAGCTTCGCTGACAGCTCCCCCAGAGGGGGAGCATCCGCCGTCAGTGATCCTCCCCCATCGGGGGAGGGGGACCGCGAAGCGGTGGAGGGGGCCCGCCGCCGCGAAGGAGTCAGGGTCATGACACGCCAGGAGAGAATCGAAGCTCTCCACGCCGCCGCAAAGGAGCGGATCCTCGTTCTCGACGGCTCGTGGGGCGTAATGATCCAGCGCCAAGGCCTGTCGGAGGCCGATTTCCGGGGCGAGCGGTTCGCCGGCCAGGCGGTCCCGCAGAGGGGCAACAACGACATCCTCTGCCTGACGCGGCCGGACATCATCGCCGGACTGCATGACGCCTATTACGCCGCCGGCGCCGATATCTCCGAGACCAACACCTTCTCGGCCACGACCATCGCCCAGGCCGACTACGAGCTGGACGCGGCGGCGGTGCGCGACATCAACCTCGAAGGCGCCCGTCTGGCCCGCGAGGTCGCCGACCGCTGGACGGCGAAGGAGCCGGGGAAGCCCCGCTTCGTCGCCGGCTCTATCGGGCCGCTGAACAAGATGCTGTCGATGTCCTCCGACGTGAACGACCCCGGCGCGCGCCTGGTGACCTTCGAGGAAGTCTATCAGGCCTATCGCGAGCAGGTCGCGGCGCTGCACGAGGGCGGCGTCGACCTCTTCCTGATCGAGACCATCACCGACACGCTGAACTGCAAGGCGGCGATCAAGGCCATCCTCGACCTGCAGGACGAGGGTTACGAGCCGCTGCCGATCTGGATTTCCGGCACCATCACCGACCGCTCGGGCCGCACACTGTCCGGCCAGACGGTGGAGGCGTTCTGGAACTCGGTGCGGCACGCCAAGCCGTTCGCCATCGGGCTGAACTGCGCGCTCGGCGCCGAACTGATGCGGCCCCACATCGCCGACCTCGCGCGGGTCGCCGACACCCTGATCGCCGCCTATCCGAACGCCGGGCTACCCAACGCCATGGGCCAGTACGACGAGCAGCCGCACGAGACCGCCTGCATGCTGCACGAGTGGGCCGAAAGCGGCCTCGTCAACATCCTCGGCGGCTGCTGCGGGACCACCCCTGACCACATCCGCCACGTCGCCGACAGCGTCGCGGGCGTAAAGCCGCGCGTCGTCCCGGAACGGCGGCCGGCGATGCGGCTGGCGGGCCTTGAGGCGTTCGAGTTAGCCTGATGCGCCTCCACCTCACCGCCGTCATCCTAGGCCTTGTGCCTAGGACCCAGAAACGCGGGCGCGACAAGGACAACAAATGCCTTGGCCGACGTACCAGCTACTCACGATACGCCTCGATTATGGGTCCTCGGCACAAGGCCGAGGATGACGGCTATTGTGGCGGCGGGGTTGTGGCGTGACCGCGCTCAGCAACGTCGAAACAGAGCAACTGCGCGACATCCGTTCGCGGCTGAACCGCGTGCCGAAAGGCTCGCTGGGCGACAAGTCCGTGGGGCCGCTGAGCAAGGGTTTCTTCGATGTCTGCGCGCGGACGATAGCCGACGTTCCGGCGCTCGCTGAACTGCGTCGCGAGATCGCCGAACTGCTGGCGCTGAAGGCCGCCGATCCGGCCGCTTTCCGCAAGGCCTTCGACGCGGGCGTGCTACAGGCCATCGTCACGCGGCGCCTGGTGCTGGGCGGCCGCGAGCGTACGAGTGAGGAGGGCTGACGTTGCCCGCAATTCCGATCATCCCCGCGAAGGCGGGGACCCAAGCCGACTCTACGCAGGCGGCTACGCTGCCTGGATGCCCGCCTTCGCGGGCACAATCGGGATTCCAATGAGACCCCTGTTCGTAAACATCGGCGAGCGGACCAACGTTACGGGGTCCGCCAAATTCCGCAGGCTGATCGCCGACGGGGACTATGCGGCCGCGCTGTCCGTGGCGCGCCAGCAGGTCGAGGCGGGCGCGCAGGTCATCGACGTCAACATGGATGAGGGCCTGCTCGACAGCCAAGCGGCCATGGTCACCTTCCTGAACCTGATCGCGGCCGAGCCGGACATCGCTCGCGTGCCGGTGATGATCGACAGCTCCAAGTGGGAGATCATCGAGGCCGGCCTGCGCTGCGTGCAGGGCAAGGCCATCGTCAACTCGATCAGCCTGAAGGCCGGCGAGGCCGAGTTCGTCGAGCAGGCGAGGAAGTGCCTGCGCTATGGCGCGGCCGTCGTCGTCATGGCCTTCGACGAGCAGGGCCAGGCCGACACCGCCGACCGCAAGGTGGAGATCTGCGAGCGCGCCTACCGCATCCTGGTCGACGAGGTCGGCTTTCCGCCCGAGGACATCATCTTCGACCCCAACATCTTCGCCGTGGCGACGGGGATCGAGGAGCACAACAACTACGCCGTCGACTTCATCGAGGCGACGCGGCGCATCAAGCAGATGCTGCCGGGCGCGAAGGTGTCGGGAGGCGTCTCGAACGTCTCGTTCAGCTTCCGCGGCAACGAGCCGGTGCGCCGCGCTATCCACTCGGTCTTCCTCTACCACGCCATCGCCGCGGGCATGGACATGGGGATCGTCAACGCCGGCGACCTGCCCGTCTATGACGACATCGACCCGGAGCTGCGCGAGGCCGTCGAGGACGTGATCCTCAATCGCACGCCGGCCGCGACCGAGCGGCTGGTCGAGCTGGCGTCGACGTACAAGGGCGATGGGGCGCAGGCGAAGGTGGCCGACCTGGCCTGGCGCTCGCTGCCGGTCGCCGAGCGCCTGAGCCACGCGCTGGTCCACGGCGTCACCGAGTTCATCGAGGCCGACACCGAGGAGGCGCGGCAGGCGGCCGAGAAGCCGCTGCACGTCATCGAAGGCCCGCTGATGGACGGCATGAACGTCGTCGGCGACCTGTTCGGCTCGGGCA
>CAMLRH010000035.1 GCA_946482375.1 uncultured Caulobacteraceae bacterium
GGAGAGGGAACATGGCTGGACGTCTCGACGGCAAGGTCGCCGTCATCACGGGGGGATGCTCCGGCATCGGGCTCGGCACGGTCGAGCTCTTTGTGAAGGAAGGGGCGATGGTCGTCGCCGCGGACGTCCAGGACGAGAAGGGCGCGGCGCTGGAGAAGGGCTGGGGTGGCAAGGTCCGCTACGCCCACTGCGACGTCACCAGCGAGGACGACATCGCCAAGGCCGTCGGCATGGCGAAGTCGGAGTTCGGCGGGCTCGACATCCTGTTCAACAACGCCGGCCACGGTGGCACGGCGGGCGGGGTGGCCGACATCAGCGCCGCCGGCTGGGACGCGACCTTCGCACTCCTGGTGCGCGGGCCGGTGCTCGGCATGAAGTATGCCGTGCCGCTGATGCTGGAGCGCGGCGGCGGTTCGGTCATCAACACGGCCTCCATCGCCGGACTGCAGGCGGGCTTTGGGCCGCTGGCCTATTCGACCGCCAAGTGCGCGGTGATCCACCTGTCCCGCTGTGCGGCGGCCGAACTGTCGCCGCAGAAGATCCGCGTCAACGCCATCTGCCCGGGCCTGATCGCCACCTCGATCTTCGGAGCCTCGATGGGCCTGTCGCGCGAAGTCGCCGACCAGATGGCCGCGCGCGTCGCCGAGGTCGGGCCGAAGATCCAGCCGATCCCCAAGTCCGGCCTGCCGGAGGACATCGCCCGCGCGGCCCTCTACCTCGCCAGCGACGACTCGCTGTTCGTGACCGGGACCCACATCGTCGTCGACGGCGGCATCACCATCGGCGGGCGCAGCGCCTGGGACCGTGAGGCCCCCAACCCGATCCTGTCGGCCATGGGCATCACGCCCGAACAGGCCGAGCAGATGCGCGCGGCGCTGGCCGCCCAGCAAGGGTGAGCGACGAGCCCGTACCCGTAGAGCCGAAGGCCGAGCGGGGCCTCGCGCCCAACGTCAGGGGCGCGCTGTGGATGGTTGCCTCCGCGGTCGGCTTCACGGCGATGACCACGCTCATCAAGTTCCTGGGCGACGACTATTCGGCGGCGCTGCAGACCTTTTATCGGCAGACGGCGGGGCTGCTGGTGCTGACGCCCTGGATTCTGCGCGATTGGCGCGGCGCGTTTCGCACCACACGGCTGGGCATCCTGCTGTTCCGCTCGGCGGCGGGGACGATGGGGATGATCCTCGCCTTCTACGCCTACCAGAAGATGCCGCTGGCCGACGCCAACGCGCTGTCCTTCACCCGCAGCCTGTGGCTCGTGCCACTGGCGGCCTTTGTGCTGCACGAGAAGCTCGGGCCCCGGCGCATCGGCGCGGCGCTGGTCGGGTTCGCCGGGGTGCTGATCATGCTGCGGCCCGGCATGGGCGGCGAGGCGATGGGGTTGCCGGCCATGACGGCGCTGGCCTCGGCCTTTCTGTTTGCGCTGACCATCACCGGCATGAAGATCATGGTCCGCGACCACAGCCCCTTCGTGCTGATGGTCTATTCGGCGGTGCTGGGCTTCGTCTTCGCGCTGCCCGGCGCCTTCATCGACTGGCGCTGGCCGGACGCGGCGGACCTTGGCCTGCTGGCGGCCATGGGCGTCATGGGGATCGTCACCCAGGGCTGCTACATCAAGGGCATGCAGATCGGCGACGCCGCCGCCATGGCGCCGATCGACTACACCCGGCTGGTGTTCGCGGCCATCGCGGGCTTTGCGCTGTTCAGAGAGATTCCCGGCGTCTGGACACTGACCGGCGCCGCAATCGTCGTCGCCTCGACGCTCTACATCACCTGGCGCGAGCATCAGCTCGCCAAGGGCTAGCGGATGAAGGCCCAGGCGATCAGCGCCTGCGCGCCCCAGTAGAGAAACCACACCGACCAGTGAGTGAGGCGCTGCGACCCGCCCAGCTTCGCCTGTCGGAAGAGTTGCCCGGCGAGGATCGCGTCCGACGCCATGAAGAGGACCGCGCCCAGGGTGGCGGGCCACAGGTCGGGGTCCAGCATCAGGGCTTCGATCACCATCGCCCCGATGGCCAGCACATAGGCCGCCACCGCCGCCTTCAGCTTGCCGAGCGACGGCCACAACCAGACGACCAGGCCGGCGGCGGCAAGCGCCGTCAGCGCGATTGCGACCGCGCGCCAGGGCTCCTCGCCAACGAGGTAGGGCCTGAGGTAGGGCAAGAAGAGGATGACGTAGGTGACGTGCGCCAGCAGGAAGCTGGCCATGCCCAGCGGCAGGAAGCGCTTGGGATCGGCCATGAAGGCGTCGCCGAGCGCGGACAGCGCCAGCGCGCCGACCAGCAGCAGGCCGTTCTGTTCGCGCCAGGCCAGCGCCGCCAGTGCGGCGACGGCGGCGGTCTTCACCACCGTCCGCAGGGTCGACGGCGGCCGTCCGACCAGGATCAGGCCGTAAGCCAGCGAGGCGACAAGCGAGAGCGCCGCCAGCGCGAGGTTGAAGTCCATGGTCGTTTGTCCCCCCGGAAGCTTTACCTAGCCCGGATCGGACCCGTTCAGGAAGGCCTCGGCGGCGGCACGGTGGCGGGGCTTCAGGTGCTTGGCCGCGACGCCAATGACGGCGGCGACGACGGCCGCGTCGTCGGTCAGTCCGATGCCGGCGAGCACGTCGGGGATCACGTCGGCGGGCAGCACGAAGTAGGCCAGCGCCGCCCACATCATGCCCTTGGCGGCGGCGGGCGTGTCGGGGTCGCGGGCGCACCACCACAGCGCCAAGGCGTCGGGCAGGAAGGGAACCTTGCCCGCGACCTGCCGGACCTTGGGCCAGAATCCCTCGCGCACCGTCTGCTCATCCACGGGCGTGACGGCCGGGATCAGGGCGCGGTCCTTCGGGATCGGCTGCGACTTGACGTCGGGTGAGGCTTTAGCCTTGGCGCTCATGGGTCTAAACGCTTGTACGAAACCGCTCCAAAAGCAACGTCAGGGGACGTCTCCATGAAACTTGATTCCTCCGTCGCGGCCGTCGTCACCGGCGGCGCCTCCGGCCTCGGCGAAGCCACGGCCCGCGCGCTGGCCGCGCAGGGCGTGAAGGTCGCCATCTTCGATATGAACGACGCCAAAGGTGAAAAGGTGGCGTCCGAGATCGGCGGCGTCTTCTGCAAGGTCGACGTGACCGACGACGCGGCGGTCGACGCCGGCTTCGCCAAGGCCCGCGCCGCTCACGGCCAGGAGCGCGTCCTCGTCAACTGCGCCGGCACCGGCAACGCCATCAAGACCGCCAGCCGCGACAAGACCACCGGCGAGCCGAAGCACTTCCCGCTCGACGCCTTCAACTGGATCATCCAGATCAACCTGGTCGGCACCTTCCGCTGCATCGCCAAGTCGGCGGCGGGCATGCTGACGCTGGACCCGCTGGAAGACGGCGAGCGCGGCGCCATCGTCAACACGGCCTCGGTGGCCGGCGAAGACGGTCAGGTCGGCCAGGCCGCCTACTCGGCGTCCAAGGGCGGCGTCATCGGCATGACGCTCCCCATCGCGCGCGACCTGATGAACGACGGCATCCGGGTGAACACCATCCTGCCGGGCATCTTCAACACGCCGCTGATGAACGCCGCGCCCCAGCAGGTGAAGGATGCGCTGGCCGCTTCCGTGCCGTTCCCCAAGCGTCTGGGCCACCCCGAAGAGTACGCCCAGCTAGCGCTGACCATGCTCAGCAACGGCTACTTCAACGGCGAGGACGTGCGGCTCGACGGCGCCATCCGCATGGCGCCCAGGTAACTCCCTTCCCCCTCGAGGGGGGAAGGGTCGGGGATGGAGGTGTGGCCTTATCGTTGAAGTTTGAAGCGCCGGTGGGCTCAGAGCCCTCCGGCGTTTTTCGTTTCAGCTCAGAGGCCACACCCTCCACCCTGCCCTCCTCCCCTTGAGGGAGGAGGGTTCTAGCTACCGCACCGCCGGCCGCGCGATCGTCGGGCCGAGGTTGGCCATGACTTCCCGGGCGTCGAAGACGCGCGGGTTGTCTGTCGGCCTGGGCGCCTTGCCCATCACCACGTCGGCGGTCGCGGCGTACTTCTCGACCGTGCGCACGTCGACGCGGTCGGCCCAGAACGGATCGCCCCAGTACGGATCCCACGTCCGCCAGCCCCAGCTCGGCCCATAGTAGGACCAGTAGGGCCGCCAGTAGCCATAGCGCCACGACGGCCCGAAGGTCGGCGCGTCGACGTAGGTGCGGGTCGTCTTGTCCGTGTCGCGGGCGAGAATCTCGAACCAGTCGTAGCCCTGCGCCAGCGTCAGCTCGGCGGCGCGATAGAGCAGGTAGCGCTCGACGGTGTCGCGCGAGGTCAGGGTGTTGCCGGCGAAGGAAACCCTGAACTTGTTGTTGTCGAGCCGGTAGTCGGAATACCCGCCGGAAACGGCCGCGCCGGGCACGTTCGGTTGGTAAGGGGTCGCGGTGGCGCAGGCCGAGAGACCTGCCGCCAACGCCATGACCGCCGCGATCGCGGCAGATCTGCGTCTCATACTCGTCGCCCTCCTTGGGCGGCCGCGGATTTTGCCGCGGCTAAACGGCTGTTCGTCCCTCAAGGAGAACACATAGAGCACGCCAGCGGTTGCGCAACGGCTTTCTGGCGCGACCAATCGCCCGATTAGTGCAACGATCCCAAGTCTTTAGCGATCGTCAGCCGGGCCGGGGCGATAAGACCGGGCGAAGCCACGGTCACCGAGTGGATCACCGCCTCGATCTCGCGCCGCCAGAAATCGAGGAAGCGGTGGATGCGAGGGTACTCGGGCGCGAGGTCCAGCGTCTGCCAGACGAACTCCTGCA
The DNA here is from genome assembly GCA_946482375.1 of uncultured Caulobacteraceae bacterium. The sequence goes on from CAMLRH010000035.1 coordinate 4,754, forward strand.
ACAGGAAGGGGCTGTCGGGCATGTAGTAGAGGACCTGGGTGGTGGTCAGCCGCTCGCCACGCAGCTGGCGGACGAGGTCTTCGTTCAAGGTCGTCATGCGCCGAGGGTGCGCGCCGAATCAGGAGTTCCGCAAGAGATTCAACAACTTGGCAGCCGTGCAGGTTGAGTGCTGCTAGGCGCGCAGCAGGATCAGCGCCGCGGTGGTCATCAGCAGCAGGCCGACGGCGATGAAGAAGCCGCGCCGGAACCTCGGCTCGGCCATGCGGGCCGAGAGCGCCGCGCCGCCGACGCCGTAGGCGCTCATGGCGATCACATCCATGCCGATGGTGGCCGCCGCGAACATCGCGAGCTGCGCCAGCAGCGGCCGCTGCGGGTCGATGAACGGCGGCAGGACGGCGGTGAAGAAGAGCAGCGCCTTGGGGTTGGAAATCTGCACCGTGAAGCCGTCGAGGAAGGCCGAGCGGCTGGTGCGCAAGGGCGCGTGGTGCGGATCGGCCTCGTTCCTCAGGCCCGAGAGGATCGACTTGAGCCCCAGCCATCCGACGTAGAGCGCACCGGCGATGGCGAGCAGGTGAAAGGCTTGCGGGAACGTCACGATCAACGCGCCAAGCCCCAGCGCCGGGGCCGCGAACCAGGTCAGCGTGCCGGCGTTCATCCCGGCCACGCCCACGAGGGCGGCCGCCTTGCCCTTCTGCATGCCGGTGGCGATGGCGAACAGGTTGGCCGGTCCCGGCGTGATCGCCATGACGAACATGGCGGCCAGGAAGGCGGCGTAGCGGGCGGGGTCGACGGGGAAGTCCATGGGGGACTCCCCGTCTAGCGCGTCAGCTGGTTTGAAGCCAAATCCAGACGATGCGGCCAAGCGCCCCGAACAGCAGCACGGCGACGGCCAGCGCCTGCACCATGAAGCCGAGACTGCGGGCGCGGGCCTCGCGGGCGTAGCCGAGGCCATACATCGCCCGGCCGATGATCCAGATCACGCCCAGCACGGCGGCCAGGTTCTCGTCCCAGTAGAGGGCGAACAGCCACAGCGAGGCCAGGTACAGCGGCAGCCATTCCAGCGTGTTCTGGTGGGCGCGGAAGACCCGTTCGAAATCCTCGTTGCCGGTCGTCGCCGGCGCGGCGATGCCGAACTGGCCCCGGGCGCGCGCCACGCGCAGGCCCATCCAGAAGTAGGTGAGAAGCGAAAGCAGCGTCACCGCCGCCACAAGCAGATGCGTTTCCATGGACGACCCCCCAGTTTGCCGACGCGGCCCGGATCGGGCCGCCAAGGCCAAGCTTGCACGGTTCACGCGGATTGACGAGACGGCGGTTTCGGAACCCACGGGCACGGCTCAGCCGTTTAACCGGCGACATAGCCGGAGCCGCCGCCATGCCGTCCAGCGTCATCAACGATATCCGCTACGAGTCTGATCGCGAGAAGCTGTTCATCCGCTTCGTGGACGGCGACGAATACGTCTACGTCGGCGTGCCGGGCGAGGTGCACCGCTCGTTCCTGGAAGCCCCCTCAAAGGGCCGCTTCTTCGCCTACGAGATCCGGGACAAGTACCCGTACAACAAGTTGCAGGCCTGATCTTCCCCCTCTGGGGGAAGTACCGGCGAAGCCGGGGAAGGGGGTTCTGCTGACTCGCCCCCTCAGTCCGCTGCGCGGACAGCTCCCCCAGAGGGGGAGCATCTGGCTAGCGCCGGTCTCTCTTCGCCTGCACGCGTAGGCGGAGCGCGTTGAGCTTGATGAAGCCCGCCGCGTCGCGGTGGTCGTAGGCGACGGCGCCTTCCTCGAAGGTGACGAGGTCCTGGTCGTAGAGGCTGTGGGGGCTCTCACGGCCGATGACGGTGACGTTGCCCTTGTAGAGCTTTACCCGAACGCGGCCGGTGACCTTCTCCTGCGACCAGTCGATGGCGGCCTGCAGCATCTGGCGCTCGGGCGAGAACCAGAAGCCGTTGTAGATGAGCTCCGCATAGCGCGGCATCAGCTCGTCCTTCAGGTGGGCGGCGCCGCGGTCGAGCGTGATGCTCTCGATGCCCCGGTGCGCGGCGAGCAGGATGGTCCCGCCCGGGGCCTCGTAGACGCCCCGGCTCTTCATGCCGACGAAGCGGTTTTCGACGAGGTCAAGGCGGCCGACGCCGTTGTCGTGGCCGAGCTCGTTGAGCCTGGTCAGCAGGGCGGCGGGCGACAGCGCCTCGCCGTCGATGGCGACGGCGTCGCCGCGCTCGAAGTCGATGGTGATGACGGTAGCCTTATCGGGCGCGTCCTCCGGCGCGATGGTGCGCATGTGGACGAACTCGGGGGCCTCGACGGCGGGGTCCTCCAGCACCTTCCCCTCGGAGGAGGAGTGCAGCAGGTTGGCGTCGACGCTGAACGGCGCCTCGCCGCGCTTGTCCTTGGCGATGGGGATCTGGTGCTTCTCGGCGAAGTCGAGCAGGGCCTCGCGGCTCTTGAAGGCCCACTCCCGCCAGGGCGCGATGACGTGGATGTCCGGCTCCAGCGCATAGTAGCCGAGCTCGAAGCGGACCTGGTCGTTGCCCTTGCCGGTGGCGCCGTGACAGACGGCGTCGGCGCCGACCTGCCGCGCGATCTCGATCTGCTTCTTGGCGATCAGCGGCCGGGCGATGGAGGTGCCGAGCAGGTACTGGCCTTCATAGACCGTGTTGGCCCTGAACATCGGGAAGACGTAGTCGCGGACGAACTCCTCGCGCAGGTCCTCGATGAAGATGTTCTCCGGCTTGATGCCGAGCAGCAGCGCCTTCTTGCGCGCCGGCTCCAGCTCCTCGCCCTGGCCGAGGTCGGCGGTGAAGGTGACGACCTCCGCGCCGTACTCGGTCTGCAGCCACTTCAGGATGATCGAGGTGTCGAGCCCGCCGGAGTAGGCGAGGACGACTTTCTTGGGCGTGTCGGCGGACATGGGGCTAGTGCTGGCTCTCGGGCATGCGGACGACCAGGCCGTCCAGGTCGTCGGTGACCTTGATCTGGCAGGAGAGACGGCTGTTGGGCTCGACGTTCTCGGCGAAGTCTAGCATCGACTCCTCCATCGCCGAGGAGGTCCCGGTCTTGTCGCGCCAGGCTTCGTCCACATAGACGTGGCAGGTCGCGCAAGCGCAGGCGCCGCCGCAGTCGGCGTCGATGCCGGGGATGTTGTGCTTGATGGCGCCTTCCATCACCGACATGCCCGTCTTCACGTCGACGACGTGTTCGGTCCCGTCGTGCTCGATGTAGGTAATCTTCGCCATACGTCCCTGACGCCTTCTGTAACGCTGCCGCCCTTCTAGGCGGCGACCTCTTTCATGGAAATTGACGGGTCGGCAAGCCTCTCGCGCGAGATCGGGGTGCGCTTTGCGATCAGCTGCTTGCCCATCATGAACTCCGGCGGGGCATTGACCGCCTCCACCGCCTGCACAAGGTCGCCCTTCAGGTGGAAGATGGCGAACTTCGCGGTGGCCGGATCGCCGCGGATGAGGATGTCGTCGACATCGAACGGCAGGCCGGCGATCTGCAGCTTGAGATCATACTGGTCCGACCAGAACCACGGCACTTCGGGGGCCGCCTGCGGGCGGCCGGCGATGGCGTTGGCGACCTGCTTGGCCTGTTCGAGGGCGTTCGGCACGCTCTCCAGCCGGAACGCACGGTCGTAGAGCGGCAGCGGCCGGTGGGTGACGTCGCCGATGGCGAAGATGGCCGGGTCGGCGGTGCGCGCCTCGAGATCGACGACGATGCCGTTGTCGGTGGCCAGACCCGCCTCGCGGGCGATCTCGTCGCACGGAATGGCCCCGATGCCGACCAGCACAGCGTCGCAGGCGATGGTGCGGCCATCGGAGAGGCGCACGCCGGTGACGCGGCCGTCACCCTCGAAGGCCTCGACCCCCGCGGCCAGCTCGAACTCGACGCCGTGCTTGCCGTGGTAGTCCTGGAAGAAGGTCGACAGCGGCTCGCAGGCGACGCGGGCGAGGCAGCGTGCCTCCTTTTCGATGATGACGGCCTCGGCGCCGAGCGCGCGGGCGGACGCGGCCGCCTCCAGTCCGACGTAGCCGCCTCCCACTACCGCGAGGCGCTTGCCGGGACCGAGCGCGCCCTTCAGCGCCTCGGCGTCGGCGGCGGTGCGGAGTTCCAGCACGCCGTCGAGGTCGGCGCCGGGGATCGGCAGCTTGCGGGCCCGCGAGCCGGTGGCGATGACGAGGACGTCGTAGGGCAGGGTTTCGCCGTTCGAGAGGGCGACGGTCCTGGCCTCACGGTCGATTCTCTGCCCGGTGACGCCGAGCAGCAGGCGGCAGTTGGTTTCGACGTACCAGTCGTCGTCCTTTAGCTTCAACTCCTCCTCACCGGCTTCGCCCTTCAGCCAAGCCTTCGACAGCGGCGGGCGCTGGTAGGGCGGAATGGGCTCCTCGCCGACGAGGGTGATCGGTCCCTCGAACCCGTACTGGCGCAGGAAGGCCGCGGCCGAGCCGCCTGCATGGCCCGCGCCCAGAATGACGACCTTGGTGTCCGTCCCGCTCATTAACGCCCCTGTGGGTAAAAATGACGCCCGCGTCAACTTTTTCGGTCAGCCCGGGTGGGCCAACCAGAACCAGCCATAGAACAGGACCCAGCCAACGGTGAAGGCTCTGATGGTCCAGCGCTCCGAAAGGTTCCGGGCCACGGTAGCGCCGATCAGGGCCATGATCGCTGCGACGCCGAGGAATCTCGGCAACCTGACCGGCAGCGCGGCCGCCGAGAACGCCGCCAGGCCCGCCTCGTGCTTTGGCGCCAGCGCGGCGTAGACCTTGTAGGGCGTGCTGGTCAGCGGCCCCTTCAGCGAGGCGACGAACCAACCCTTGGACATGTCCGCATCGGCGGCCTCGATCATCGCAGGTGAGACGGCGGGGATCGCGCCGACCGCCGCCAGCGCCTGCTCCGGCGCGCGTTCGGCCCACAGGTACATGGCCGCCCCGCCGACGCTGGCGCCCAGCGCCGCCAGCACCGCCGCGATCACGCCGGCGCGCAGCCCACGGCGCAACGCGACGTAGCCGATCAGCACATCGGGCACGATGAAGAAGAGGAAGGCCTCGGCCGCGCCCCAGACAAACGCGCCATATCGAATTGCCGTATCTTGATGCCGTAACATCATTATGGCATCAATGGCTGCATGACCGAAGTACGCAAGATCACCGCCTTCCTTCCCGCCCAGATGGTCGACTCGGCCATGAAGGCGTCGGGGGCCGGGCTGACTGAAACGCTGCGCCAGGCGCTGCGGGACTACAACCACCATGCCGCCAGCCAGAGGCTGCTGGCCATGCGCGGTAAGGTGAAGTTCGAACACGACTGGCGTGAACTTCGCGGGAAGGACGACGACGAGTGATCGCCGTCGATACCTGCGTAATTGTCGCCTTCCTGGAAGGCGAGAATGGCCCCGACACCGACGCGCTCGAGGAGCTGATCGAGTCTGGGCAAGCTCTGCTTTCGCCGTCCGCCGTGACGGAGTTGCTGTCCGACCCTAAGGGCGGCGCGGTGGTAGGGGACGTGATCTTGGACCTCGCCCGACTCAATCTTGACGAGGGGTACTGGGAACGCGCCGGGCTGCTTCGGGCGGCCGTTCGCCGGACCGGCCGCAAGGCGGCGCTGGGCGACGCCCTCATCGCGCAGGCCTGCATCGACGCCAACGTGCCGCTGCTGACGCGGGATTCGGATTTCAGGGCGTTTGCCGCGATCGGCGGTCTCAAGCTAGCGCTCGCGGCTTAGACGACCCGCTCCACCATCATCTTCTTGATCTCGGCGATGGCCTTGGCCGGGTTCAGCCCCTTGGGGCAGACCTGGGCGCAGTTCATGATGGTGTGGCAGCGGTAGAGCTTGAAGGGGTCTTCGAGGGCGTCCAGCCGTTCGCCGGTCGACTCGTCACGGCTGTCGATCAGCCAGCGGTAGGCGTGCAGCAGGGCGGCGGGGCCGAGGTACTTCTCGCCGTTCCACCAGTAGCTCGGGCAACTCGTCGAACAGCAGGCGCAGAGGATGCACTCGTAGAGGCCGTCGAGCTTCTCGCGGTCCTCCGGCGCCTGGCGCCATTCCTTCTGCGGCTCAGGGGTCTCGGTGTGCAGCCAGGGCTCGATGGAGGCGTACTGGGCGTAGAAGAGCGTCAGGTCGGGCACCAGGTCCTTGACCACCGGCAGGTGCGGCAGCGGGCTGATCTGGATGTCCTTGCCGGGCAGCTCGTCCCAGCCGGTGGTGCAGGCCAGCCCGTTGCGGCCGGCCATGTTCATGGCGCAGGAGCCGCAGACGCCCTCGCGGCAGGAGCGGCGGAAGGTCAGCGTCGGGTCGATGGTGTTCTTGATGTAGATCAGGGCGTCGAGGACCATCGGGCCGCAGGCCGAGGTATCGACGTCGTAGGTGTCCCAGCGCGGGTTGCCGCCCGCTTCTGGGTCATACCGGTAGATGCGGAAGGTCCGCGTCTTGCCGCCCGAGGACGGCGAGGCGTGGTGGCGGCCCTTGCCGACCCTGGAGTTCTTGGGAAGGACGAGCTGGACCATCAGACGCTTTCCTTGGAGTCAGACGCGGGGTCTTCGGCGCGCTGGCCGTACCAGTCGATGCCCCGCGTGAAGTACATGACCGCGGCGATGGCCGCGAAGCTGGTGAGCGCGCCGATCAAGAGCGCGAAGTCTTCGAGCCGCATCAGCACGTAGATGAGCGTATAGAGCAGCGTGAAGGAAACGAGCGCGATGACCCCCTGCCGCCGGCTCTCGAACACCCAGCCGGCGTAGGCGGAAATCAACGCCACGGTCGCGCCCGCCGAGATCAGGAAGGCGAGGTCGAAGCCGACCTGCTCGGCGATCGACAGCAGGAGCAGGTAGAAGATGATCTGCGCCAGCCCGATCAGCACATACTGCGCCGGGTGGACGCGGCGGCGCGCCATGCTCTCGAACAGGAAGTAGGCCAGGAAGACGAGCCCAATGAACATCGGCGCGTACTTCAGCGAGCGCGACACCGACTGGTAGGGGTTGGCCGGCTCGACGAAGGAGACGCCAAGCGCGGTCTGGCCGAGGCGGGAGATGGTGTCCGAGCCGCTGTCGGGCACGCCGCGCGCTATGAAGGGCACGCTCCAGCGGGCGGAGAAGCCGTCAGCGCTGACAGTCCGTTCGGTCGGCAGGAAGCCGCCGTCGAAGCTGGGGTCGGCCCAGTCGCCCTTGGCCGAGAAGGTCGTGGTCTTGGCGAAGGCCAGCACCGCCAGCCGCTCGGCTCCCGAGAAAGTCATCGTAGCGCCGGCGGCGAACTTCGCGCCGGGCGAGGCGAAGTCGGCCGGCACGCCAAAGAAGCGTAGGGCCGGCGAGACCGCAACGCGACGGTTGTAGACCTCGGGCGCGCCCTGCAGGGCGATCTCACCCAGGGACGCGGCGGGGGCGGCCGTCAGGCGTCGACCGTCGACGTTGAAGATGATGTCGGACTTGGCGCCGCGAGCGTCGGACGCGCCGACAAGAAGCTCGGCGCGGCTCCAGTCGAGTATCGCCCCCGGAGGGGCCAGAATCTGGACGTTGGCGAGGTCAAAGCGGCTCTGGAACTGAAGCTCGGTGCGATAGACCGGCACCTTGAACAGCGAGCGGCGGCGGACCTCGGAATCGACATTGGCGGTGGCCGAGCCGTCGTTCGGGAAGATGACCACTGTCCCCGAGTAGGCGACGGCGGGCGCGGGAGGCGCCACTTCCGTCGTCGTGTCGGCCATAGGAACGCGCATCGGCGTCGGCGGTGCGATCGGCTGCGTCGCGGCGGCCGCCGGTATCCGGTAGGGCACGGCCAGCACGGGGCCGAGGAAGGTCTGCGGTCCGCCCGAGAGGCCGCCCAACTCCTGCGCGACCTGCTCGGCGCGGTTGGTGCGGTCGGCGAGGATGGCGAAGACGAACAGCGCCGGAATGCTCATCAGCAGCGCCAGCGCGCAGACGAGCAGCAGCTTCAGCCCCATGGAACGGGCCGGCAATCGCATGACGGGGCGGTCCTCCGCCATACCTCAGTACACCCGCTGCTTGGGCGGAATGTAGGCGATGTCGTTGCTCATGGTGTAGCTGTGCACCGGGCGGTAGTCGATCTTCACCTTGCCCTTGGCCGGGTCGCACCAGGCGAGGGTGTGCTTCATCCAACTTCCGTCGTCGCGGTCGGGGAAGTCTTCCCGCGCATGCGCGCCGCGGCTCTCGGTGCGGTTCAGCGCGCCGGCGGCGGTGACGATCGCCTGGCCGAGCAGGTTATCGAACTCCAGCGTCTCCATCAGGTCGGTGTTCCAGACGAGACCCCGGTCGGCGACGGAGATGTCGGCCGCGCCCTTGCGCACCTCCTCCAGCCGCTTGACGCCGGACGCCAGGCTTTCGCCGGTGCGGAAGACGGCGGCGTCTTCCTGCATGGCCTTCTGCATGGAAAGCCGCAGGTCGGCCGTCGGCGTGCCGCCCGACGCGTTGCGGAAGCGGTCGAAGCGGTCGAGGTGGGCCTCGGTGTGGCCGGCCTTCAGCTCGGCCTGTGTGGCGCCGGGTTTGAGCACCTCGGCGCAGCGCAGGCCGGCCGCGCGGCCGAACACCACCAGGTCGATCAGGCTGTTGGAGCCGAGTCGGTTCGCGCCATGGACCGACACGCAGGCCGCCTCGCCGACCGCCATCAGGCCGGGCACCACCTGGTCGGGGTTCTTGCCGGACTTGGTGACGACCTCGCCGTGATAGTTCGTGGGGATGCCGCCCATGTTGTAGTGCACGGTCGGCAGCACCGGGATCGGCTCCTTGGTCACGTCGACGCCGGAGAAGATCTTCGCCGTCTCCGAAATGCCCGGCAGTCGCTCGGCCAGGATCTTGGGGTCGAGGTGGTCCAGGTGGAGGAAGATGTGGTCCTTGTTCGGACCGACGCCCCGGCCCTCGCGGACCTCGATGGTCATGGCCCGACTGACCATGTCGCGCGGCGCCAGGTCCTTCACGGTCGGCGCATAGCGCTCCATGAAGCGCTCGCCCTCGGAATTGGTGAGATAGCCGCCCTCGCCCCGCGCGCCTTCGGTGAT